>CAYYBV010000028.1:10319-14396 GCA_964469675.1 uncultured Verrucomicrobiota bacterium | reverse complement strand
AGGACCAGGACCAGGATCGGGTGGACGCGCAGGACCGTGGACGTGACCCGCGGGTTGAGCACATAAGCCTCGAAGGTGTGGACGATCGCGATCAGTATCACAAGCTTGAAAACAAGCAGTAATCCGCCGACTTGCAACCCAAAGAGCAAAATCGGAATGGAACTTATAAATGTTCCCAGAATGGGGACGAACCCGCAAAAGAACACGATGGTCGAAAGCAAGGCAATATTCGGGACATCAAAAAACCATAATCCTATCGCGGTCAAAACCGTATTGCAGACGGCAATGATCGCCTGGGCACGCAGCGCCTTGCCTAACACATCGGCAAAGGCAACCAGATGCGGCGCAGCCCCCAGGTAAAATGTGCGGATCCGGCTCTGTTTTAAGTCCCGCATTTTGCCGACAATTCGCTGCCAATCCATAACCAGGATGAAAGCAAAAATTATCGCCAAAAAAAGCGAAATTAGAATATGCCAGCTGAGCTTAAAAAGACGAAAGATGGCGTCAAGCACGCGCGGCAATGCAGTCTTGATGGCCTTGGCGACCTCACCTTTCACGGAATCCATCATGGCCGCGTATTCGCCCGATTCGATGACCGCCTGGGCTTTTTCCTCACCCATGCTTTTGACCACGACCTTTTCGGCAAACCGGTTGATCTTTTCCTGCGTTTGCTGTTCGCCTTCGCCGGCAAAATCCAGCAGCACCTGGTTGGACTCGGCAACCAATTGCGGCCCCACCCAGGCGCCTACCATCCCTAGCAAACCGATAAACAGCGCAAAAACAATTACCGTCACAAATTGGTAGTTCAGCTTCGCCCTGCGCACAACCCATTGCACGACGCTCTTCGTGATGTAGACTATCAGGAACGTTTCAAAGATCAGCAGGAAGAACGGCTTTAAAAGATAAAAAAGCCCGATAAGAATCGCCCAAAGCACTATCTGCTCCCAGTGGTTTTCGAAAAAATTTCTGACCCCGGAACTTGCGTGCATTTTATACTCCTCTGCCCTTCGCGTTGTTTATCGCATGGCGCCCGCACAACTTGATAAAAAAAAGCCTACCCGAAACAACCACACCCGGCCAGTAAATAAATATTGCATAGTTGGAAAAGATAACATAGAAAGCAATACGACAAACAGCCCGGAAAGACCGCGCGATCATTAGACCCCAACCAAAAGGAGAAAAATCATGCCGCATAACCCCGACGATTTAAAATATACAAAAACGCATGAATGGGCCCGAGCGCAGGACGGTATGGTTGAAGTGGGCATCACTGATTTTGCCCAGCGCCAGCTTTCCGATGTCACTTACGTTGAGCTGCCCGAACTGAACCGGCACCTGGAGGCCGGCGAAGAAGCCGTCGTGGTCGAATCCATCAAGGCCGCCTCCGATGTTTACGCCCCTATCGCAGGGACCGTTGTGGAAGTCAACACGCTCCTGGCTAAAACACCCGAAATTATTAATTCGGATCCTTTTGGCGACGGCTGGATTTTCCGGATGAACCCGGATAACGTGGATAATTTGGAATCCTTGATGACGGCGGAAGCATACGAGGCTAACCTGCCGGCGGAACACTAGAAAGCAGACCGTGGGACGCATGGCAAGCAACCGATTGATCCCGTTCTGCGCGGGACGGCGGATGACAGAAAAAGCAGCGGGTTGAATATTTCCATCCAAGTTCTACGGACTACAGCCCACAGCCTGGCATTTTACAGGCCGAATTCCTGTTTGGCCTCGGCAAACATCCTAATGGCAAAATCCAGGTCAGGACGCGTATGCGCCGCAGATAGCTGAACCCGGATACGCGCCTGCCCCTTGGCCACCACGGGGTAAAAAAAGCCGATAACATAAACGCCCTTTTCCAGAAGCCGCGCCGCCATCTTCTGCGCCAGCACGGCGTCGCCCAGCATAATAGGCACGATCGGGTGTATGCCCGGTTTAATCTGAAAACCGGCCGCCGTCAGGCCTTCCCGGAAATAGCTGGCATTCTCCATTAGCTGGTCGCGCAGCATCGTGGAGGCCGAAAGGATCTCCAGCGTTTTCAGCGAGGCCGCCACAATCATGGGCGCTACAGTGTTGGAAAAAAGATAGGGTCGTGAACGCTGGCGCAGCAGCGCAATAATGTCCTTGCGTCCACTCGTATAACCGCCACTGGCACCGCCCAGCGCCTTGCCCAGCGTCCCGGTAATGATATCCACCCGGCCAAAGGCCTTCCGATATTCGTGGGTCCCACGACCAGTCGCCCCCAGGAATCCGACCGCATGCGAGTCGTCCATCATGACCTGCGCGTTATAGCGGTCCGCCAAGTCACAAATTTCGTCAAGCCGCGCAATGGCGCCGTCCATCGAAAACACGCCATCCGTGGCAATCAGCCGGAAACGGGCATTGCGCGCTTCCTGGAGCCGGGCTTCAAGGTCGGCCATGTCGGAGGTTTTATAACGCAGGCGCGTGGCCTTGCATAGCCGGATACCGTCAATGATGCTGGCATGATTAAGCTCGTCACTAATAACCGCGTCCTGCTCGTTCAGCAGGGTTTCAAATAACCCGCCGTTGGCATCAAAGCAGGAAGAGTACAAAATGGTGTCTTCCGTGCCCAGAAATTCAGAAAGCCGGCGCTCCAACTCCTTGTGGATAACCTGGGTGCCGCATATAAAACGGACTGAGGACAAACCGTAACCCCAACGATCCAGGCTGGCTTTAGCCGCCGCCACCACTTCCGGATGCGTTGCCAGGCCGAGATAGTTGTTGGCGCAAAGGTTCAGCACTTCGCGGCCATCCTGGACCAGGACCCGCGCGCCCTGGGGACCGGCCAGCATCCGTTCAGCCTTGAACAGACCGCCCGCGCGGATCTGGTCGAGCTGTTCGGTTAAATGCTTTTGGAACGCACCCAGCATTATTGTTCCTCCCCTTTTTAATGCTCCCAATCCAAAATCACTTTACCAGAATTACCCGAACGCATGATGTCAAAACCCTTTTGGAACTCGGTATAATGGAACCGGTGGGTGATGACCGGAGCGATATTAAGTCCGCTCTGGATCATGGAGGTCATCTTGTACCAGGTTTCGTACATTTCGCGCCCATAAATACCCTTGATCGTCAGCATGCTGAAAATAACCGTGCTCCAGTCAATAGGCGCATCGGCCGGCAAAAGCCCCAGTAGCGCCATTTTGCCGCCATGGCACATGTTGGCGACCATTGCATGCAGTGCCGCAGGACTCCCCGACATTTCGAGCCCCACATCAAAGCCTTCCTTCATGCCCAGCTTGCTTTGCGCCACTTTGAGACTTTCCGTGCGCACATCCAGGGCCAGCGTGGCGCCCATTTTGCGGGCCAGGTCAAGGCGATAGGGATTGATGTCCGTGATCACCACATAGCGAGCGCCGGCATGCTTGGCAATCGCCACGGCCATGATCCCGATCGGCCCGGCACCGGTAATCAGCACGTCCTCGCCCAGCAGATCGAAGGAAAGGGCGGTATGCACGGCGTTGCCTAACGGATCGAACACGGAAAGGGTCTCCAACGGAATTTTGGGATCGGCAAACCAGACATTGGTCATGGGAATACAAAGATATTCCGCAAAGGCGCCGGTGCGGTTGACACCCACCCCGCTGGTCTTCATGCAAAGGTGCCGGCGTCCGGCCAGGCAGTTACGGCAGCGGCCGCAGACAATATGCCCCTCGCCACTGACAATGTCGCCCGGATGAAAATCGGCCACGTTGGCGCCGGTTTTTTCGACCACCCCGACAAACTCATGACCGATAACCATCGGCACCGGAATGGTTTTTTGGGACCAGGCGTCCCAGTTATAAATATGGACATCCGTCCCGCAAATCGCCGTCTTTTTGATTTTGATCAACACATCATTAATGCCGACCGGCGGCACAGGCACATCATCAATCCATAAACCCTGTTCGGCCTTTTTTTTAACAATGGCTTTCATGCTGGCATCTCCCGGTGGCAACCACATAAACATACATACCGAATCACAAAACACGTTATCCGCAATTTTCGGTTTGTCAATAACCTTATCCGACTCCCGCCTTGACAGGTCCAAAACAGCAGGATTTAATACACCCATGA
>CAYYBV010000028.1:295-10309 GCA_964469675.1 uncultured Verrucomicrobiota bacterium | reverse complement strand
CATGAGCGCTTGGGCTATCACCATTGACACGCCGCTGCCGTATGCTGAAGGCGTCCACCTGCAAACCGCCCTGGTTAACGCCCGGATCGCTGACGCCATTCCCGACACGGTTATTTTCCTCGAACACACTTCGGTCGTTACGCTTGGTGTGCGCGCCCAGGACAGCCATGTGCTGTTATCCGAAGCGGCCCTGGCAAAACGACACATCGACCTGCATCACTCTTCGCGCGGCGGGGATGTGACCTGGCACGGGCCCGGCCAGCTTGTAATGTACCCCATCATTCGGCTGGGCGAGCAGGAGGCCGACGCGCACGGCTACCTGCACAACCTGGAAGAAATCGCCATCCGCACCGCCGGGGATTTTGGCGTCACGGCCTATCGCCGCGCGGGAATCACCGGCGCCTGGACTCAAGCCGGCAAGCTGGCCGCTATCGGCATCCGCCTCAAGCGCTGGGTAACATTTCACGGCATGAGCTTTAACGTCAAGCCCGATCTCGCCGGGTTCAGCACCATTATCCCCTGCGGACTGGCGGGCGAAGCCGTCACCTCGCTTGAAAAACTCCTCGGCAATGCCTGTCCCACCCTGCCCGAGGTCCGCGCACACATGGAGCGCCATTTCGGCGATATCTGCCATCGGAACCTGCAGCGTGTCGGCCCCACCAATCAACTGCCGCAGGAATTGGCCAAAATCCTGGGCGCCCAGGCGCATTGTTAAATGCACTTCCGCCTGCACCGCTCCGCTTGGGAAAAATCGCCGCCATCGTGCAATCGGCATTCGTGAAGATCTTGCCAAACGCGCAACCAGCCGGCGGACCAGTTCCACAGCTGTTCCAGCATGTAGCCAGCGCGATCCTTTGGCGCGCAAAAAATACGCGGCCGGCTGTATTTTTCCTTTGAATCACGCCGCCGGTTGCATTATGCTTATGTTTCAGGCAGGCAAGCAGGAAGCGGCCACACGGAGCTGGCCGGGCACAGAGGACGGCAATACGATGCGAGCATTATCCGGCATTCAGCCCTCGGGCAAGCTGCATGTGGGCAACTATTTCGGCATGATGAAGCCCGCCCTGGAACTCCAGGAAAAAGGCGAGACGTTTTATTTCATCGCCAATTACCACGCCCTGACCTCGGTCCATGAAGCCGAAAACCTGCGCGCGGGCACCCGCGACGTGGCCCTGGATTTTCTGGCCTGCGGCCTCGATCCCGAACGCACTGTTTTTTATCGCCAGAGTGATGTCCCCGAAATCCACGAACTCGCCTGGCTGCTGTCCAGTGTCACGCCGCTGGGGCTTCTGGAACGTTGCCATTCTTACAAGGACAAGGTGGCCAAGGGCATCCCGGCCAGCCACGGGCTTTTCGCCTACCCCGTCCTGATGGCGGCGGACATTCTCGCCGTCCAGGCCGATGTCGTTCCGGTTGGCCAGGATCAAAAGCAGCATGTCGAAGTTACCCGTGACATTGCCATTAAGTTCAACCAGAAATTCGGCGATACTTTCAAGCTCCCGGAGCCGGTGATTCGCGCAACCGTGGCCGTGGTGCCCGGCCTGGATGGCCAGAAAATGTCGAAATCTTACAATAACACGATCGAGCTTTTTGCATCGCCGGCGGATACGCGCAAGGCCATTATGCGCATCGTAACCGACAGCAAGACGGTTACAGAGCCGAAGGATCCGGCAACCTGCAAGGTGTTTGCACTCTACAAACTGTTCGCGAGCGAGCCTGAATGTGCGGACATGGCCGCGCGCTACCGCGCCGGCGGCCTGGGCTATGGCGAAGTCAAGCAGGCGCTCTACGAACATTTTTGGGCTTATTTTGAGCCGTTCCGCCAACGGCGGGCACAGTATCAGAACAACCCGGAGCTGGTCGAACAGATTTTACAGCGCGGCGCGGCGCGGGCCCGGCAAGAACTGCGCAAAACCTTGCAGGCCGCCCGCCGCGCCGTGGGCCTGGCGTAAGCAAAAAATGCGGACGAAAACCGGGCACCAGACGGAGATCAAACATGCCGATCCAGGAAGAATACAAGGTCAAGCTGGAAGTGTTTGAGGGCCCACTGGACCTCCTGCTCTACCTCATCAAAAAGGACGAGGTGGATATCTACGACATCCCCATCGAGCTGATCACGCGCCAGTACATGGAATACCTCGGCCTGATGCGGATGCTGGACCTGGATATCGCCGGCGAGTTTCTCGTGATGGCGGCCACCCTGATGATGATCAAGAGCCGCATGCTCCTGCCGCCGGAGGATCGGCCCGAGCTGGAGATCGAGGAGGAAGACCCGCGCTGGGAACTCATCCGCCAGCTGATCGAGTATAAAAAATTCAAGGATGCCGCGGCCAGCCTGCAGGAAATGGAATCACGCACGGGCGATATGTTCCTGCGCAGCGCGGAAGATCCGGTGGTTGCCAAGGAACAGCCAGGCGTCGGCCTAGAGGACGTCACGATTTTCGACCTGATCGCATCATTTAACGAGGCGCTCAAGCGGATCCAGGTTAATGAAATCGGCGAAATCATGGCCGAACGCTTCACGGTGGCCGATGGCATTGAGTCCATTTTGCAGCGCATTCGGACCGAGACACAAATAGTTTTCACCAGCCTGTTCCGGCCGCTGATTACACGCCATGAAATCATTTGCACCTTTTTGGCCCTGCTGGAAATGATCCGCCTGCGCCAGGTGGTGGCCCGGCAGGCCGCGGTTTTCGGGGATATCATGATCATGCGTGCGGAAGGGGAACAAAAAAAGGAGGACCGGCAGCCGGCGCCCGATGGCGCACAACCGGCACCAAACGGCAAAAGCGACCTGTGAATGGTTGATCGCGGCGGCGATAAATCTAGCGTGGTGTCAAGCCAGATGCTAGCGTGGAGCGAATTCGGCTGCCCGCCTGCGGAATTAGCCACACGGTCAGGCGCAAAACAAGCAATGCTCGCGGGCGTTGGCCGGAAAACAAGATTCAAGGATTGTTATGACACCAGAAACCAACCAGCTGATTGACAGCCCCAAGCAACTGGAACTCAAGCAGGTGCTGGGCGCCCTTTTATTTGCCGCCCGCAAGCCGATGACGCTTGGCGAGTTGCGCGTGGTGTTGGAGCAGGTAAGCCAAAATGGCGCGGAAACCGCCCCGCCGTTCGGCAAAGTACCGGAAACCGCCATTCGGGACGCCCTCGCGCAATTGCAGGCCGAGCTTGCCGATCGCAAACTGGGGCTGATTCTCGTAGAAGTGGCGGGTGGCTTCCGCTTTCATACAGATCCGGCCGGCGGACCATGGGTGCGACAACTGTTGAACCTTGATAAGCCGGCGCGCCTTTCCAAGCCCGCCCTGGAAACACTGGCGATTATCGCGTATCGCCAGCCGGCGACCCGCGCCGAAATCGAGGCTTTACGCGGCGTCAACGTTGATGCCATGATGCGGCATTTGCTGGAGCTGCAGCTGATCCGCATTGTCGGCCGCAGCGATCTTCCCGGCAGACCACTGATGTACGGGACGACGCAAATATTCCTGGAACATTTTGGTTTAAACAGTGTCAAAAACCTTCCGGGCATCGAACAGTTATCGCGGCGGGATGCCGAACACGTAAAACGCGAGACCGACAGTCAACAAACAGCAGCAAATGGTTCGGCCGAAGCAATCAACACCGCCACGGAAAAGGCGCCGGACCAAAATCAAACCACAACTGCAAAGGCACCGCCCGCTGAAACCGAGACCGACACCAAAAACCAGAATGGGCCAGACGCCGGACAGCCGATAACGGCGGATGAAACTATCAAAGAAATAAAGCCCGACGACGAAAACGATGATGATGACGATGATGACGAAGAAGATGATGATGACGAAGAAGATGGTGATGACGATGATGACGAAGAAGAAGAAAACGACGAAACAAGGAAATAAACATGCATGTTGCCGAGCTGCGAAAAAAAATTGACGCCCTGGATCGGCGCATGGTCAGTTTGCTGAACGCGCGCGCCCGGGCCGCCATACAGATTGGTCAACTCAAGCAGGCATCGGCTGCTGACATATATGTGCCGGCCCGCGAAAAAGCCGTGCTCACCAACGTGCGCCGTGTAAACCGCGGGCCGCTGGGCAAGCAAGCCCTGGACTCCATTTACCGGGAAATTATATCCTCCGCCCGTGCCTTGGAACGGCAGCTGCGCGTGGCCTATTTCGGGCCAGCCACCACCTTCACGCACCAGGCCGCCCGCCTGCGCTTCGGCACCAGCGTGACTTACATCCCCTGTGAAACCATTCCGGACGTTTTTGAAAACGTCCGCAACAGTCAAGCGGACTACGGCGTCGTTCCAATCGAAAACTCGACCGAGGGCGCCGTAACCTACACCCTGGACGAATTCGTCCAGACGCCGCTGCGGATCTGCGCGGAGATTTACCTGCCGATTTCACACCACCTGATGGCCGCCGGCCCGCGCCGGGGCATCCGGCGGGTGGTCAGCCATCCGCAAGTGCTGGCCCAATGTCGCAACTGGTTGCGCACCGAAATGCCGGGAGTGGAGATCGTGCCGGTGACCAGCAGCGCCCGGGCGGCGGAAATGGCTGTTCAGGATCGGCGCGTAGCGGCCATCGGCAGTATTCTGGCTGCGGAACACTATCATTTGCAAGAGTTGGCTGCGGAGATTCAGGATTTAAGCGGCAACATGACGCGCTTCCTGGTAATCGGCAAGGCGTTTGGGGCTCCCACCGGCGACGATAAAACCTCGATTTGCTTTGCCGTCAAGCACAAGGCGGGCGCCCTTTACAACGCCCTGGGATCGCTTAAGAAATATCGGCTTAATATGACCAAAATCGAATCCCGCCCAAACAAATTAAAGGCCTGGGAATACCTCTTCTTTGTAGATATTGAAGGCCATGCCGATGAACAGCGGGTGCGCAAAGCGTTGCGTGACCTGGAACGCCATTGCACGCTGATGACAATCCTGGGGGCATACCCGCGGGCCCCGGAAAGCGCGAACTGACCAGGGACCGGCAGATAAATTCATCGCAAAGATTAAATCATCTGGACATCGACCGCATGCAAAACATCGCCAATTCGTGGATCCGGGACTTGAAAATGTATGAGCCGGGCAAGCCCATTGAGGAAGTGGCGCGCGAACTGGGCTTTGAATCCGTGGATGACATCATCAAACTGGCCTCCAATGAAAACGCCCTGGGGCCCGCACCTCGCGCCTTAAAGGCCATGAAACGCGTGGCCTCCCAAATGCATCGCTATCCTGATAGCAGCGCGCATTCACTACGGCGCGCCCTCGCAAAAAAACTGAATGTCAAACCGGAGCAGCTGCTGATCGCCAACGGCGGTAACGAGATCATCGAGTTCATCGGTCACGTGTTCCTGGGCCCGGGCGTTGACCTGCTAATGGCAGATCGCGCGTTTGCCATTTACAAGCTGATCGGCGAAATGTTCCAGTCACGGGTGATCAGCGTGCCCATGCAAAATTTTACACACGACCTGGACGCCATGCTGGCGGCAATTACCCCCCAGACGCGGGTAGTCTTTATTGCCAACCCCAACAATCCCACTGGGACCATGGTTAACGGCAAGGCGCTGGACGCTTTTATGCGGCAGGTGCCGCAACATGTTGTCGTCGCCCTGGACGAGGCCTATGTTGAATTACTGCCCGAGGCACAACAGCCCGACACACTTAAGTATGTCCGGGAAAATCTTAAGATTATTATCCTGCGGACTTTTTCCAAAACTTACGGATTAGCCGGCCTGCGCATCGCCTACGCCGTGGCGCCGGAAGACGGCATCCAATTGATGCACCGCGTCCGCCAGGCATTCAATTTTAACGCCATGGCCCTGGCCGCCGCCGAGGCCGCGCTGGCCGATGACGCCTTCGTTCGCAAAACCCGCCGCATGATCAAGGCCGGCCGGGAATTATTCGCGGAATACCTGCCGCGCATGGGAATCGCCTATGTACCTTCGGTGACAAATTTCATACTGGTCGAGATTGGCCAGGCGCGCGCGAAGTTCCACGCACTGCAGAAGGAAAAAGTTATTGTGCGGCCCATGGATGGTTACGGGCTGCCCGACCACGTGCGCATTACCATCGGGACGGGCGTGGAAAATGAGCGGTGCCTCAAAGCACTCGCCCGCGTAATGAACAAGCCGGAACCGCAGTTTTGAACGCGGCGGCTATCCGGCGGGATCCACAGCGGAAGCGCCAGCCGGTGGCGACGTAACAGTCACCGAACCCTGCGCCGGCTCCACTTGGATCGCGGCGCCAACCGGCGCCGGGGCGCTCGGGCTGGCAAGTTCGGGCCGGGGTGACTCCGCGTGATGATGCTCCTTGAAGCGCATCGACATGATCCGCGACACCTTGTCGGCCTCCATCGTGACCCCATACAAAGTTCCCGCCGCGCCAATGGTTGAACGATTGTGCGTAATGACCAAAAATTGCGACTGGTTTAAAAAGCCCTTCAACACCTTGATAAACCGGTGGATGTTGGAATCATCCAGGGCCGCGTCCAATTCATCCAGCAGGCAGAATGGGCTGGGCTTGACCATGTAAATGGCAAACAGCAACGCCACGGCCGTCATCGTGCTTTCACCACCCGATAACAGGGAAATGCTCTGAAGCCGCTTGCCCGGCGGACGGGCATACACCTCGATACCGCACTCCAAAATATCTTCTTCGTCCGTCAGGATCAGCTTGGCCGTGCCGCCACCGAACAACTGCTGGAACATGGCCTGGAAATTTTCGTTGATCTGGGGAAAGGTTTTGGAAAACATCTCCATGGTGGTCTGGTTTATTTTGCGAATCAGATCCATCAACTGCTGCTTGGACTGGACGAGGTCGTCCTGTTGGTGCGTCAGGAAATCAAAGCGCTCCTGGAGCTGCTTGTATTCGTCAATGGCCCCGGTATTGACCGGCCCCATGGACTCAATTTTAGCGCGCAGTTCCGCAATCTGGCACTCCATGGCTTCCGCGGCGGGGCGAACACCGTCAGGCCACTCCGGCTCCGGCTCCGCCTGGATGGCCTCCGCGGTCAGACGATAGTCGCCCGTCACGCGCTCCAGGATATGTTCGTGCTTCATGCGCGCTTCGGCGCATTTCACGGTTAGATCATTCTTCTGCGCACGGTGCGCATCAATATCCACGCGCCGTTTCTTGACCTGTTCATCCAGACGCTTGCACTCAGCCTGCTGTCTTTCCTGTTTTTCATGGAGGGCCTGCAAGCTCGCGACCTGGCCCTTGAGGGTGGCCTCTAAATCGGGGATCTTATGCTGCGCTTCCGTTACCGATTTTTTCAGGGACTCAATGTCGGCATGGTATTCCTGCACCCGCGCCACGCGTTCCCGGATCGTTGCCTCGGCCTGCGCGATGCGCTCAATGAGCGGCTGATGCTGGGACTCCAGGTGCTCGACGGCCTGACGGTGCTGGGCGGCGAGCACATTGGCCGTCATAACTTCGTTCAACATCTGCTTGTGATCATGCTCCAAGGCCGCGAGGTCACGATTGCGCTTTTCCACCATCAGCTTGACTTCGCCACGGCGGACACGGGCGGAATCCATTTCCGCGATCATGGCGCTCTTGCGCTCAGGCGAACTGCCCTGTTTTTCCAGTTCGCGCAGTTCATAGGTCACCGTTTCCAGGTTGTCCCGCACCTGGTTGGCCTGACGAACCACCAACGCCTGTTCGCCTTCGCGCCGGGCCAAATCCAATTGTTTTGCATCCAAAGCCGCGCGCGCCTTTTGAATCGACTGGTCCTGCGCCGTCTGCTGGAGGGCAAGCCCATCAAGCTCGCCGGCCAAAATGCCGGCGGCCACGTTAAGCCCGGAGAGTGTTTCCTGGAACGCGGCGACCTGGTGCCGCTGAGCCAGCGGATTACGCATGCGCGCGGCGCCATCATAGAGCTCACAGGCGCCATTGCCCCGCACCAGGGCGCCCTGCCGCGTCACATACACCGCCTCAGCCGGAATAACCGCTGGCAAAGCTTCGAGTGAATCTATAACCCAGACCTGATTGAGCAATTGCTGTAACAAAGGCCGCACGGCCGCCGCGGCGCTTACATGCTCAACCAGCGCCACGGCGGCAAGACCCGCCACTACGGAAATGCCCGTCACGGCCGGCACGGGCACACTGGCCGCCAGCAGGCAAATCGAACCTTGCGGGTCGGAAGCCAACCGCCGGATCAAGTCACGCGCACAGGCAGGGTTGGTCACCACAACAGCGTCCAGCCACATCCGCAGAACGGATTCCACCGCCCGGGCATATTCGGGTTCGGCCGTAACTTGGTCCGCCAGGGCGCCAAGCACGCAACCTTTTTCCAAACCCAGCGCCGCCGGATCGTCCAGTACCTGCTTGACGCTCGCGGAATATTCGTCGCGCTCCGCCAGGCTTTTTGTAAGCAACGCGATCTGGGCGGCCAGCGCGGCGGCTTGGGACTGGTTTGCGCTCCGTCGGCTTTCGCAATCTTTGCTTGCTGCCGCCAAGCGTTCGCGCTCGGCCATGAGCGCTTGCAACGCATGGCCGGCTTGGGCAACAGCCTCGGTCAGCGCCTTCAGGGCTTGGGCAGATTCACCCAGGCGCTTATCGTGGTTTTCCAGCACGAGCTTCAGGCTGGCCTGCTCGGCAGCACACCTTTCACGGCGGCTGACAATATGGCGATCCTCGCTCTCCATCTGGTGGAGTTCATTCTGCAGCTTGGAGTGCCGATCGTCGAGCTCGAGCATTTCGCCCTGCATTTTACGAACGTCTTGCCTGGCCTGGTCCATGGCCTGTTCATGCTGGGCGTTAATCCTGGACTTGGCCAGCAAGTCGGCCTCGGCCACCTTTAATTTCGCGGCCATCTCGCACAGCTTGGCCTGGCTTTGCGCCAGCCCGTGGCGGTCATTATTCATCGCCTGGGTGGCGGCGTTAATATCACTGGTATCGCGCTGGATCAGCTTTTCCAGCTCGCCAATACGATGCCGGCTGATTTCCACCGTTTGGCGCGTACTGGCCAACAAAGCCTGCATGTCCATATCGGCCTGGCGTTGCTCGGAAATTTCACGCTCAATGTCGCTCAAACCATCGCGCAGTGTTTCGCCCTGCTGTTCATGGTGCCGGATATCCTGCTGGAGCGTTTCAATGGTTACGTTCAGAGCGGCCAGGGTGGCGCCCATGGCCTTAAGTTCATCGGTGATACATTGAATTTTTTCGCGGGAAACAAAGACGTCCAGCCGGCGCAGTTCGTCAAACATCGTCCGGTAGCGGGCGGCCTTGCCAGCCTGGCGCTGGAGCGATATGATCTGGCGCTTGACTTCCTTGATAATATCGGCCAAACGCAACAGGTTGTTTTCAGTCTGCTCTAGCTTGCGCAGGGCCTCGCGCTTGTCGGTCTTAAACTTGGTGATGCCGCTGGCTTCCTCAAATACTTCACGCCGGTCATCCGGGCGCGCGCGCAGGATCAGGTCAATCCGGCCCTGCTCCATCAACGAGTAGGAGTTCGTGCCAATACCCGTATCCATGAACAGGCGCTGGATATCCTTGAGGCGGCAAGGCGTTTTATTGATGAAATACTGGCCTTCGCCGGTATGAAATACGCGGCGGGTAACGGTGATTTCGTGATAATCCGTGCCCAGGGTCTTTTCACAGTCGGTGAAGGTCAGGCTTACTTCCGCCAGATTCAACGGCTTGCGAGTTTCCGTGCCGCTGAAAATACAATCTTCCATCTTGGATCCACGCAAAAGCCGTGCGCTTTGTTCACCCAAGACCCAGCGGATCGCATCCGATATATTGCTCTTGCCACAGCCATTAGGCCCGACAATAGCGGTAATCCCTTCACCAAATTCGAGGACAGTCCGGTTCGCAAAACTCTTAAACCCGACCAGTTCAAGGCTTTTTAAATGCACACCAACCTCATCACGGTTCTGATATTTTTTTCCTGACAGCTAAAACTGCATATACCATATCAGGGGGCGGAAAACATTACAACCACAATCTGTAGTGATTTTAGGTGACGGGCTTCGCGCCGGGGTTATTGATGACCAAGCTGGAAAAAGGGTTGCCTATGGGTATTGCCGGAT
>CAYYBV010000028.1:0-285 GCA_964469675.1 uncultured Verrucomicrobiota bacterium | reverse complement strand
CACGTGCAATTCCTGCTCGATCCTGGCAAGGGTCTCATTTAATTGATCACGGAACACGGAGCAGGCCATGGTTTGGGCGCCGGCAGCTTCCGTAGTGTCACGTTCAAGCCGGTCGGAGGTAACCACCACGATCCCGCCCGCCGGACCGGCCTGAAATACCAGTTGCTCAATAACCGTATCGGCGGTTTTAGCCCTAGGGGAAAAAAGCACTTCCACAACCGAACTTTCGCATTCATCCGGTCCTTCGCCGGAGTGGCCATCGCCACCGGAGCGGCCATCAAAAAC
>CAYYBV010000027.1:4817-14692 GCA_964469675.1 uncultured Verrucomicrobiota bacterium | reverse complement strand
CTGCCGCATCGCCAACTACATGATCAGCCGTCAAAACGCAAAACACGGCGTTCGCATTGCGCGTTTTGATCAGGACCGAGGCCAGCGTAATGGCCGCGGCCGTATCACGTCCGCACGGCTCACCAATCACATTTGCTTTTGGCAATCCGGGCAACAACCGGCGCACCGCATCCTGAAGGTCAATCCCGGTAATCACCAGGATGCGCTCCTCTGGAATGAGGGAGCGAATGCGATGAACGGCATCCACCAGCAGGGCGCGGCGGCCAACCAAGGCCAAAAGTTGTTTTGGATGACGCCGGGTGCTCATCGGCCAGAACCGCTCCCCCCGGCCACCGGCCAGAATGACCGCATAGGCATTGGTCAACATAAATTAACTCCTATTGACAGGAACCATCTGACGTTTGGTTCAATTCATAAATTCGGGCTATGCCATACAACGTCAGGTCGGGGTCAAGACTCACCGGCAGATCGCATCCGTCCAGCACCCAGGGCGCATAACCACCGGTCGCACATAGACGGATCCGCCTGCTTTTAAGCGTGTGCTTCAAGCGTGCGAAAATTTCGCGCACCATTCCGATATATCCTAAACGCGCACCGATTGCCATGGCCTGGCACGTGCTTTTACCAATGATCGGCATAGTATGCAAATTACGGGGAATGCCATGATAGCGGTCCAGCCGCAAGTGCGGCAACAGCGCTGTTTTTTCGGCCAGGTAATCAGTCATGAGCGGCAAACCGGGAACAATAACACCACCCATATAGGCATTATTAGCCAGCACATCAAAGGTCAAGGCCGTACCGAAGTCAGCTACAATCACAGGCGAACCATAGCGGTGCAGAGCACCGCAGGCATTGGCTAAACGATCGGCGCCAATGCTGGCAGGGGCGGGATATTCAAGGCTTAACCCCAATTTCAGGCGGTGATGCACCATGCTAGCCGGCCGACCACTGGCCGCTTGCAGCGCCCGCAGCCAGAGGGGGTTGCACTGCGGCACCACTGAACACAACATGGCGCCCGCAACCGGACGGTTGCGGGTTAATCGGGCTAGCGCAACAGTTATATCCGAACGGCAAGCAGTCCTAGTCGGCAGGCGGCTAATACCGCTGATCCGTCCGGCGCGCGACAGCGCCATCGTTGTGCTGGTGTTGCCCACATCCACGATGATGACAAATGCCGACATATTAATTGCCTAACTGGCGCAATGCCCATTCCTTCAATAAACGGCTTTTATCAGCCTGATGCGCCATGGTATAATAAATATCCATTTCTTGCAGCACACGTATCAAAACCTGATCGCAATCCGCAGTAACGCCCTCCATACGCAACGAAGTTGCTCGGCCGGGATCAAGCGTTTTAAAATCATTGTCCGATTGAAGCACGTTGACCCCGATCCCCACGACGGCAAACTCGATCACGGCACGCTTGATACGTGGTTCAACCAGCACCCCGGCAATTTTACGACCATTAAAGATAACATCGTTAGGCCATTTCAGTCGGACTCCATGTTTTTGCCATGTTTCCAAGGCCCGCGCCACGGCCACAGATGCAAAAATATTTATAAAAACTCCATCTGTGGCCGGCCAGTTTGGCCGTAAAAGAATAGATACATAGACACCTTTTCCCGGCAAAGACAGCCAGTGACGGCCCTGTCGACCCCGACCGCACGTCTGGCATTCAGCCACCACGGCAAAACCTTCCGGAACACCTTTTTCGGCTCGTGTCTTAAGCACGTCATTCGTAGATCCAGTTTTATCCAAAAACAACAGTGGTTGCCCCAAACGACAATCTTTCAGAGATATTCTTATTTTTTCAAGACGCTTTTTCATGGGTTTTCATCCAGGATCTCGAGCGACAAATCAGCTGCCGGCGCCGAATGCGTAAGGCATCCCAACGAAATTGCCTGGACCCCCGTGGCCGCCACCGCGCGCACATTGGCCAACGTAATGCCGCCAGAGGCTTCAAGGGGGCAGCAACCACGTGTAAGCTGGACACACCGCCGCAGGCACTTTGGCGTCATATTATCAAGCAATATCCAATTAGGGTGTGACACCAAAGCACGTTCCAATTCCGCTTCGTTTTCCACTTCCACCTCAACGGATATACCCGGCCACCGGCGGCGCGCCGTATGCACGGCCTCCGCAAGATCACGCCCCCCCCACAACCGGCGATGGTTATCCTTGATCAACACCTGGTCGTAAAGCCCCATACGATGATTGTATCCCCCGCCACAACGCACCGCATATTTTTCAAGGATCCGCCAGTTAGGTGTCGTTTTGCGGGTATCCAAAATGCGAACTCCATACGGCTTGACCCGGGCGACAAAACGAGCGGTCAGAGTGGCAATACCGGTCAAACGCTGCATAAAATTGAGCGCGGTACGCTCGCCGGCCAGAATCGCGCGGGCCTTGCCGGTTATGCGCATCAGCGGCGCATCCGTTTTGGCCCGGCAACCATCACGAACCAAGGTGCGAATCCGCGAGCCGGAATCAAGCTCACGAAAAACTTGCGCGGCAATGCCGCCGCCACAGACGACACACACATGACGGGCCATGATGACCGCCGTGACAATACGGTGGGAGTCAACCAAGGCTCGACTGGTAATATCTCCAGATCCCAAGTCCTCACGCAAGGCGCGGCGGATCAGCCAGCGCAGTCCTGGTTCGGAGACCCCAGCCATGGACGGGATCAAGCTTGCGCACCGGAGACCTTTAACATTATTTTTCATATACTTAAGAGCTTACTTTAAGCTTGACCCCAAGCCAATAACAAGTTTAATGTAACATTGAAATGGACGGCGATATTGGTGATCGCAAAGAATTTTTTGAGCGAGGGGCTTTATGTCGTATGAAAAAAAAAGCATTTCGGAATGCTTGATTTATATCGCCCAAAAACTGGGCGGCACACTGACCGTGGAAGAAGCATTGCATGTAATCATCGAGCAGATGAAAATATTTTTTCCACACCAGTGCCTAGCCGTGCTGATCCGTGACGAAAACACAGGGGCCTTGAACATCAAGATTTCACGCGAGATCAGCTATTCGTTCGTTAAACATTTCAACCGACCGATTGGCGGCGGCATCGTGCCGCGTGTGCTGCTCAAGCACGAACGGATATTTATCAACAACTTGCGACGCGATGACCCGGAATATGCGCACCTTAAATTGGAACATGATTTCCGGCATATCTGTTTGGTGCCGATCATCCAGAGTCAGCGGGGCGTGGGCTACCTGCATTGCGACCGCATCGAAGACCTACCCTTCACCGACGAGGACGCACGGCGCATGCTGACTATTGCTTATTTGATCGGCCAGCAGATGCAAAAGTTCGAACTCCTCTTCCTGACGCGCCATTTGGCGCAGATTGACGAAGTCAGCAAGGCTCTCAAATACCAGGCTTTTGTAGAACAATTTTACCGCGAAATAATGCGTGCCAAAACATATAAAACTACGCTGGGCCTGATTTTTTTAAGCTTGGACGACTATGTCGTTTTTGTGGAAACCGACGGGATTGAAGCCGGGCACGCCCTGCTGGCGGAAGTCTACCAACTGATCAAGGGGTGTTTGCGGCACATTGACATTATCGGCCGTTTTTCGGCCAACGAGTTTATCGTTTGTTTAACTGGCATGAACCGCACCGAAACGGAAGAAACCTTGAAGCACGTCCGCGACGAAATCAAGCAGCGCGCCGCACGTTCTTCAGGCCATACGACCAACGTCAGCGGTGTCGCCATGACATTCGAACGACCGGAAGACTTCGACGTGCCGCTGGAAAAAATTTTGGCGGCCTTGGGCAGCGGGCTGATTGCCGCACGCATCAATGGCAAGCATCAATCAACGAGCATTTCACCTCCCAGGGAATCCTAATCTTGTTCGGGTTGATTTTCTTCGGCCGAATCCACTAACACCCGAACACGCCTGGAATCAACATCCGCCACGCCGGGGCCACAATTAAAACAATACTTGCGCCCATCCTGGCGAACCATGATCCGGCCGGCAGCCAGCTTGGCAAGCAAGGGCACATGGCCCGCCAATACACCAAAGGAACCTTCGGCACCAGGCAGGACAACGGATTGCGACGCACCCGCAAACACACGACAAACCGGCGTTAAGATTTCAACGGCAAATGAGGTCATAATGTCTTGGCTTTTTTCAGCACATCATCAATTGAGCCAACCATTGAAAAGGCCTGCTCCGGCAGGTCATCGTGCCTGCCTTCTATGATCTCTTTAAAGCCCCGCACGGTTTCGGCCAGTGTGACATAACGGCCGGGGGTATTCAGAAACATTTCCGTCACAAAGAAAGGCTGGGAAAGAAAGCGTTTTATTCTACGGGCGCGGGCCACAATCAGCTTGTCTTCATTGGAGAGCTCTTCGACACCTAGGATGGCAATAATATCCTGGAGCTCCTTGTATTTTTGTAAAATCTGCTGGACGCCACGAGCCACACTGTAATGATCGTCGCCCAGAACTTCCCGGTTTAATATTGTCGAGGTGGAATCCAGCGGATCCACCGCCGGATAAATGCCCTGTTCCGCAATAGCCCGTGACAGCACGGTGGTGGCGTCAAGATGACTAAAAACCGTAGCCGGCACCGGGTCGGTCAGATCGTCCGCCGGCACATAAATGGCCTGCACGGAGGTAATGGCTCCCCGACGGGTAGAGGTAATGCGCTCTTCCAGCTCGCCGATTTCCGAAGCCAGCGTCGGCTGATAACCAACCGCCGAAGGGATACGCCCCAGGAGGGTCGAAACTTCTTGACCAGCCTGTGCATAGCGAAAAATGTTATCGACGAACAATAACACCTCCTGTCCGGTCTCATCGCGGAAATTTTCGGCCATGGTCATGGCGGTCAGCGCCACCCGCAAACGCGCGCCGGGCGGCTCATTCATCTGGCCATAGATCAGCACCGTTTTCTCCAGCACCTTGGACTCCCGCATTTCACGGTAGAGATCATTGCCCTCGCGGGTACGCTCCCCCACCCCGGCAAACACCGAAAGGCCACCGTGCTCGGTAGCAATGTTATGGATAAGCTCCATGATGAGCACAGTCTTGCCGACCCCGGCGCCGCCAAATAGCCCGATCTTGCCGCCCCGCGAATAGGGTGTCAGCAAATCCACAACTTTAATACCAGTCTCGAGAATCTGCGCTTTAGGCTCCTGATCCTGCAATGACGGCGGCGCACGATGGATCGGCAAAAACTGTGTGGCCGTCACCGGGCCCAGTCCGTCAATCGGCTCGCCAAGCACATTAAACATACGGCCCAGATTCTGGCGCCCCACCGGCACCGTGATCGCCCGGCACGTATTATGCGCTTCGTTACCGCGCCGGAGTCCGTCCGTGGGTGAAAGCGAAATGCATCGCACGACATTATCACCCAGGTGCTGTTGAACTTCCGCAATAACTTCCATGCGCCCCTGATCATCGGGGATATCGCGTTTGATCCGCAAGGCCATGTTAATCATTGGCTGATGGCCGGGCGGAAATTCGACATCAATGACACTACCGATAATTTGAATGACACTGCCGGGCTTTGCCCACAAATTACGCCATCGCTTCCACCCCGGTGGTAATATCGGCCAACTCTCCGGTAATCATAAGCTGTCGAAGCGTATTGTAATCAAGTTGAATCTGACCAATCATATCAGACGCGTTTTTACTGGCCTGATCCATCATAATCATCCGGGCACCATGTTCGGCAATCTGTTGCTCGAGCAATATTTGACTAACGCGGCTGATCAGGCAACGCGGCAACAAGTCGTCGGCAATTGCCGCTGGGGATGGCTCAAAAATCCAGGCACGTCTTGAATGGCCATCGACCGCATCCACAGGCGCCGCTCCGGCTCCAGTGGGACAAGGCCGGCAATCAAACGGGGCCATCGGCAACAGCGGCACCTTGACCGGAACCTGCAATAGGGGCGACTTGTACTGCGCATAAAACAGGTCCACCTGGTCAACCTGACCATTTCGATACAGGTCGCACACATGCCGAACCATACTTTCAGCCTGGGCCCCATCCAAGGGGTAAGCCTGCTCAATCTGAAAGTCACGAGATTTCACCTGCAGGCGTTTAAAAAAATCACCGGCCTTGCGGCCAATCAGTAAAAGCGCCATAGCCCCATGCGCCCCGGTGCATCCGTGCAGGGCATTTTGGACAAAGCGAAACAAATTAGTGTTCAGGCTGCCACAGAGCCCTCGATCGGTTGAAAGCACCACCCAAAGGGTTCGACGCACTTTCCGCTGCGCCATCAGCGGATGCCGAAACGCGCGAACTTCCGGCAAGGCAAGCAAAGTCCGGAGCAGCGTCTCCAAACACAAAGCATAGGGCTGGCTGACTTGGAACACCGCCTGGATACGACGCAACTTGACGGCCGAAACCATTTTCATGGCCCCCAGAATCTGCTTGTTTTTCCGAATACTGCGCAGGCGACCTTTGATTTCCCTGAGATTATTCATGAGGCACTCGCGGAGTGGGTTGCGGCAGATTCGGCCGCCAGCTTTTTGAATTCGTCAATCGCACGATGGAGATTATCTTCCAAATCCTTGTCCAGAGTCCCCCGGCTTCGAATCTGCTGCAGCAACTCCGGGTGTTTCCCGTCCATGAAAGCATAAAGCTGACTTTCAAACGTTTTAATCTCGGAGAGCGGCAGATCATTTAAATAGCCATTGATACCGGCGAATATTATTAAAACCTGTTTTTCCACCGGCAACGGCTTATATTGTTCCTGTTTCAGAATTTCGGTTAATCGCTCGCCACGTACCAACTGATCCCGAGTGGCCTTGTCAAGATCGGAACTGAATTGGGAAAAAGCCACCAGCTCGCGATACTGGGCTTGGTCCAAGCGCAAACGGCCGGCTACTTTTTTCATTGCCTTGATCTGGGCCGCCCCGCCCACTCGTGAAACGGACAAGCCCGCATTGACAGCCGGCCGCACACCGGCGTAGAACAGGCTGGTTTCCATGTAAATCTGGCCGTCCGTGATTGAAATGACATTGGTTGGAATATAAGCAGAAATATCTCCGGCCTGGGTTTCGATTATCGGCAAGGCCGTAATGCTGCCCCCGCCTTTTTCATCCGAATACTTGGCCGCCCTTTCCAACAGGCGTGAATGCAGATAAAAAACATCACCCGGATAGGCTTCACGTCCAGGCGGACGCCGCAACAAGAGAGACAACTGGCGGTACGCAACGGCATGCTTGGACAGATCGTCGTAAACAATCAAAGCATGCTGGCCGCTATCGCCCAATTCCTCCGCCATAGCACATCCGCTGTAGGGCGCAATGTATTGCAGGGCGGCGGGCTCCGATGCGCTGGCATTTACAACGATTGTGTGCTTAAAAGCCCCATTATCCTGCAGGGCTTGAACAACCCTGGCCACAGTAGATTCCTTCTGACCAATGGCAACGTAAACACAAATAACCCCAGTGTCTCTCTGGTTGATGATCGTGTCCACCGCCACGGCCGTTTTGCCGGTCTGGCGATCGCCAATGATCAGCTCGCGTTGGCCGCGTCCGATCGGCACCATCGAATCAATGGCTTTGAGTCCCGTTTGCATTGGTTCGCACACCGGCTGACGCTCAATTACGGAAAGCGCCCGGCGTTCGATCGGCCGTGTTTTTTTTGCCGGGATGACACCCTTGCCATCAATCGGTTGCCCCAGCGCATTGACAATCCGCCCGATCATTTCCGAACCGACCGGCACTTGCACAATACGACCAGTGCTCCGGACCAGGTCGCCCTCCTTAACCAGCTTGTCGTCGCCCAGCATAATACAACCAACATTGTCGCGCTCCAGGTTCATCGCCAAGCCATAAACTTTTCCAGGGAATTCAACTAATTCCCCCGCCATGACGCGACTCATCCCATATACCCGCGCAATACCGTCGCCAACCATTAAAACTGTCCCAACATCAACCTGCTGCACCTGCGCCTCGTAACCGTCCAGCTGCTGGCTGATAATTGCCGTGACTTCCTCGGGCCTAATTTTAAATTGATCTGCCATGAGCCACCTGTCTTATGCAATAATTTTTAAAACTCCCAAAATAAATCCAAATCAGGCCAACAGGACCTGACGCATCCGCACCAGCTGTCCCCGGCAACTGCCATCAATCAAACAATCACCGACCCTGATGGTGATCCCCGCGATAAGCTCCGGGACCACCGTGATTTTTAAATCCACCTTTTTATTGAGCCAATGCGTCAGCCGGCGCAACAAATCAGCCCGGTCGGCGTCCGTCACCGGCAAAGCACTGGCCACACTGACTTGGCAACGTCCATCCTGATTGTCAAGGTTGGCCTCTAAAAACTGCAAAACCGCCGCCAGCAGGGCCACCCGCCGTTTTTTGACCAAGAGACCAACGAAACGCCTGGTCAGCGGTTGGAACCCCGGCATCATAATTTCACCAAGGATCGACTGCTTGGCGCCCAGCGGTACAGTGGGATCCGCCAAACAATCATGGAGCAACCGATCGCGACCGACCAGGACTGCCAGGGCCTTCAGCTCGCCCGTGACCTGCCGCTGAATAGACTGCGCAACGGCTAGCGCCCACAAAGCTTGGCCATATCTTTTGGCCAATTCGTTAACACTCACGATTTATTCTGCGCCTCCAATTCGGTAAGCACCCGATCCACCATGCGCCGCTGGAGTGTCTGGTCTGCCATTTGCCCCACAACTTTTTCAGTCACCCGCATAGAAATTTCCAGAACTTCCTGACGCAATTCCTTGATCACCTTTTCCTTTTCCTGGGCAATGATTTCTTCCGCACGCTTGATAATAGCCTCGCCTTGCTCCCGGGCCATGGCAATAATTTCCTCGCGCATATTGGCACCCTCGTGGGCGGCCTGGCGCAGCAGATCCTGTGTCTGCTCCCTGAGTTTAGCCTCCAGCGCATCGCAGGCCTTTTTCTTGGATTCCATTTCCTGGCGGGCGTCATCGGCCGCCTTCAGGTCGCCGCGGATTTTATCCGTCCGCGCCTGGAGCATGGCGGTCAGCGGCTTATAGGCGATCAGCCACAGCAAGAAGAGCCCTACCAGGAACGTAACAAGCTGGGCAATAATTAAAGGTATATCAATCGTCAGCATTGGATATTATTTGACCACCGCGGCGGCGGGTTTTTTCTGAATGGTGTCCAATTGCTCCTGCAACTGCAACGCTTCGATTTTCATCTTCAGCACGCTGACTTTGTTATGCATTTCAACCTGCTCCTTGGCACCGGTGGCAAATGGATCCGCAAAGAGCAGCAACAAGGAAACGACTAACGCATAAATTGCCAAAGACTCGATAAAAGCAAGGCCGATAATCATGTTGGTGCCAATCGCACCGGCGGCTTCCGGTTGACGCGAAATACCCTGCAAGGCGGCGTTAACGGCCATTCCCTGTCCAATACCGGTGCCAATTGTGGCAATCGCGATGCAAATGCCAGACACGATCACTGATACGGTTAAGATATCCATGGGCCTTCCTCCTGTTTAGTGTTTTTCAAAAGCGATACCGATATAGGACATGGTTAGCGCCGTGAAAACCAGCGCCTGCACAAAGCCGACCAGTACGCCCAGGAGCAAAATACCCGGACGCAATAGGAACGGCACAATCGCCAGCAATTTCGATCCAATATCATGTGCAAAAAAGAAAATAGTCAAAAGGTAGACAAGCACGCCCAGCATGATTTCTTTGGCCAGCATATTACCAAATAGTCGCATCGTCAACGACAACGGACGCGTGAACACTTCCAACCCCCGGATAACAATAAACATTGGCGCCAGCCAGTAGGGTGGCCCGCAAAAGTGTTTGCAATAGCCCGCCACACCACATTGGCGAATATGCATAAATTCGGCAGTGCCTGCAGCAACCAGCGCCATGGCCGCGTTGATATTCAAGT
>CAYYBV010000027.1:4137-4807 GCA_964469675.1 uncultured Verrucomicrobiota bacterium | reverse complement strand
CGTAACAAATAAAGGCAAAAAGCGCGGCCCGTGTGGACCGGCAATCTGCCGGCTTAAGCCCTGGACATATTCCATGACCATTTCTAATACATTTTGCAGCCGACCGGGCTCCAATGTCATGCGCCGCACAGCGACCAATGCCAAAACAATCAGCATCCCCATGATCAGCCAAGCCGTCAGCAAGACAGTCGGCACAGGCAACCATGGAAGCCAGTGGTTCCAAAGCGCGGCTAAAATATTTGGACCTTCCAACCCTTCCATATCACAACTTTCCACAAACTTTATCAACCCATTACCGCTGCGCTTCGATAGCAATCTGAAAGTTTATAAAAATACTGACTGACGACTTGGAAGTCAAGAAACAATCAGGCACAGGCCGGAATCTTAACGCGCACCTTTTTGCAGGCGTCCGAGGAGCCGCAGGAGACCGTGCAATGTGGTCATCGGATGCGGCGGACATCCGGGCACAAACAAATCCACCGGCAGGCACGCCCCGGCCCCGTTAAGCGTTTCAAGATGATCACGGTATATGCCGCCAGAAATTGCACAGGCACCCACCGCAATCACTAGGCGCGGTTCGGGCACTGCATCCCAAGTATGTTTAATGGCCAACTCCATGGAGCGAGTAACAGGCCCAGTGATCAGCAAGCCATCGGCGTGCCGGGGCGAG
>CAYYBV010000027.1:0-4127 GCA_964469675.1 uncultured Verrucomicrobiota bacterium | reverse complement strand
GGGGCGAGGCCACAAACTGAATACCAAACCGCCCAATATCATAAACGACGGTATTAAGCACGTTGACATCCGCCTCACAAGCGTTACACCCCCCAGCGCTGACCTGGCGCAGCTTCAGTGACCGGCCAAAAATATCAAGCATAGCGCTGTGTAGGGCTTCCATCGGCGGCACATTGTCCTGATCTATCAGAAGCGCTTCCCGTGTGCGGGCAGCCATGCGATATTCTTGTGTAAAAGTTACCGCCCCCCCGGGGCAAGCCTGCGCGCACAGGCCGCAAAACAGACAACGCCCCAAATCCAACTGCCATCCAGCCGGTCCTGTCCGCTGAATGCAACCAGTCGGACAAACATCGGCACAGGCGTTACAGCCAGCCTTGCACCGCGCCACATCACGGCGCGGACAACCACAAAACCGTGCTGGCATGATCGGCTCACGCTTGGGATACGCCACCGTACGATGGCCCTGACGAATACGTGCGCACAAGATATTAAACATAAAACCCTTACACATCGTGACCGCAATAGGACAGATTAAAACTTTTATTGCATAGCGGGAAATCCGAAATCGCCTGACAACGCATCGCCAAGGCCAACCCCATCCAGTTATGAAAAGAAGGATCTACCACCTTATAACGACAGAAGCGTCCCTGCGCGTCGGTAACGACCACATGGACAATTTCACCGCGCCAGCCCTCGGCAAGCGAAACGACCAAAGTCCCCGGCATGAGCGGTCCGATCGCTTCGACGACAGGGCCCTCCGGCAGGGCATCCAGCAGCACCAAAATAAACTCGATTGATCGTTGAATTTCCAACCAGCGGACATATGCACGCGCAAACACATCCCCTGAAGTCAAAGTGGAAACAGGAATTTGTTCAAAACAATAAAATCCAAACGGAAACTCGTAGCGCACATCACGTTCAAGCCCGCATGCCCGGGCAACTGGACCAACCAATCCGAGGCCCTGACAATCTTCAGATGTAAGCGCCCCTGTTTGCTCGAACCTGGCCATTACCGATGGCGAAGCCCATAACAAATCCACTGCGCTACGGATATCTCGCCCGGCCTGCTCGAGGCGTCGGCGCAATTCGCCGGCAAGTGAAGAATCAAGATCGAAGGCCACACCTCCAGGACGAATCAACCCCCGCCCAAATCGGTTGCCACACATCAGGGCAATCATATTGAGCAAATCGCCGCGGATACGTCCGCAATAAGAAGCCGTAGGCAGAAAACCGACGTCACCAGCCAGCGCGCCCAAGTCGCCGGCATGGTTAACCAAGCGCTCCAGCTCCAAAGCAATAGCACGCAAGGCCAGGGCGCGCGAAGGCACTGTGCCTGCGCCCAGAGCTTCCAAGGCTTGGGCGTAAACCATGGCATGCCCAATGGTCGTATCCCCGGCAAGTGTTTCCATGAAGTGAATGGCGCGCTTGTCGGGCCCACCAAGCAAGGCCCGCTCAATACCGCGGTGTTGGTATCCCAATGCAATCTCCAAATGAAACACCTGCTCCCCATGGCATTGAAACCGGAAATGACCCGGCTCGATAATGCCGGCATGCACTGGTCCCACAGCCACTTCGTGAATTTCCTCTCCGGTCATCTGGAAAAAATCAATCGCCCCGGGCTGCGCCCCTGCAACCAACGCCGGCGCCCACACCGCCCGCCGCTTGCCAAATGGCGCATGGGACCGAAGCGGCTTGAGCCAGGGATGTCCCTGCGGACAAATACCCCACTGCTCCGCCACTTCACGCTCAAACAAATGCGCCTGGGCACAATCAGTTGTCAGCGCCGGATAGGCATCCCCCGGATGCGTGGTCAGAGCCGCAAGCACACCGCGTTCAGGCTTGGCAAGTATGGCAACGAGCTTGATCTCGGACATCGGCGCCTCGAGACCGAAAAACGCGGCTAATCTTGCACCCTGTGCCACATCCCGAACAACGGTTTCACGGAATTCGGCAATGGGCAGGCACGGGACACAGTCAAATCGCACGGGCGTGCCGGGATAAAAAATTAAAGGTCGGGCGGCACTGTTCATAGTTTACCACCCACAATATTTGCCGCACGCAGCAGCAGGGAACGATACCACTCCGGCATCCATAGCCCCAAAGCAAGCAAAACGAAAAGCGAACCCACCACCAAGATCGTATCCGTAATACCAGTAGATTGTGCCGAGCTCATATCTTCCGGCTCACCCCCGGCCATGGCCATGCCTTGTTTTAAGATGCTCATAAAAATTACGCCCGTGCCTGCCAAAAACAGGACCAGCGCCACATACGCGCGGGCATTCATCGCCGCAAAGACAATCTGCAACTCGCTCATGAACAACGCAAACGGCGCTACACCGATCAACGCCAGCAACGATCCTAAAAGACCGATCGCCCAGACTGGACAGGCTTTTAACACACCCCGGATATGCGCCATCGAATGTGTACCGTATATCTGCCCAATGCGCCCGGCGGCAAAAAACGCCAGCGTCTTGGCCAGCGAATGGTTGAAAATATGAAAAAGCGCCGCAAAGATACCGATACCACCCAACCCCACACCCAGGCTTATGATGCCGAGATGCTCGACACTACAGTAAGCCAACAGGCGCTTGACATCCTTCTGAAATAGAATAAAGGCTGTGGCTACAATTATAGAAATCAGGCCGAAAATCTGGAGCAGGCGCAAGCTCCATCCCGATCCGCCCATGGCGAACTGGATAATGGCCACATAGCGCAGTATACAATAAAAAGCCGTATTCAACATAAACCCAGAAAAGAGCGCGGAAACCGGCGCGGGGGCCTGACTGTGAGCATCAGGCAACCAATTATGCATTGGAACCAGCCCAGCCTTGGTGCCATAGCCCACAAGCAGGAACAGGAATGCCAGCTTGAGGATCGGCAGATTCATCTGCGTGGCGGCGGCGCGCATCTGTGTCCACAGCATCATGTCAGCACCGGAAAGCGGCAGGCCGTGTGCCGCCGCCACCGCCAGGAGGGTACCCATGAAAGCACAAGCCACTCCCACCGAGCACATCAGCAAGTATTTCCACATTGCTTCCAATGAGGCCGCCGTCCGATGCACGCAAATTAGGAAAGCCGTCATTAAAGTTGTGGCTTCCATGCCGATCCACATGGCGCCAATATTGTTGGAGATAATTACCAGCACCATGGCGGCCAGCGCCCCGCACCACAGGATACCAAACCGCCGCAGCTGACCAGCGCGCAACAGGCCACCTTGGAGTTCGTGTCGGAAATAGCCGGCGGCATAAACCGTGCTAAGCAGGTAGATGAGCAGGAGGATTGACAGGTGATGGGCCGAGAGCGCGTCCAGGTAAAACCAACCCCATGCCAGCGAGTCTTGTGCGCCCAAAACAACGCTTTGCATCAGAAGCACCCCCACGGCCGTTTCCACGACGGCTATTCCGATCAACACCACGAACATGGTCCATGGCGCGCGCAAGAGAGAACACACCCCTGCGCCGAAAATCGGCAGGCACAATAACAACCAGAAATAATGCACAACCGGCATGTCTGCTTAATCCTTCCCTACAGTCTTCCAGCCCGCTTCAGCAGTTATCCTTTCAGTTGATCCAACTGATCGACGTTGATATGATCGAAAGTGCGACTGATGTGATCGATGGCAACCCCCATGATGAACACCGCCACAAACACATCCAACAGAACCCCCAGCTCCACCAACCAGTGAATATGACCGACAACAGTCAATCCAAACGTATAAATCCCGTTTTCGAGCACCAGAAATCCTAGCACCTGGGTCAGGGCCTTGCGCCGGGCAATAATTAGAAATAACCCCGTGAACATCATGAAAAACGCCGCCGCCAGGCTGAGTGTCGCCCCACCCTCGCCAATATCATGCAGACGACCGGCCAGCCAGAAGGCCAGGATTAGCAGGCCGATTCCCACGACCAATGAAAGCGAATATCCCACCAATGGCTCCATCTCACGGCGCAAATTGGCTTCACGCAGGGAACGATTCAACAGCATGGGAAATACAATCCCCTTGAGTCCCATGGTCAGTGCCGCCAAAAACAGCGCACGTCCGGCCAAAGATGATTCCATTACGAAAAAAGGAGGAAAACTCAAGGCCACACCCTGTAGCGCAACTATCTGAATACTTGATTTCAGCA
>CAYYBV010000026.1:5700-14813 GCA_964469675.1 uncultured Verrucomicrobiota bacterium | reverse complement strand
CGATGTGGAGCGGAAATCAGGAATCTACCCATATGTGCTGGATGGGGATGAAAGAAATCTGAACATCCGCGCGTTCTCCGACAACATGAAGCGGGAAGCGTACGAGAGGCAAAAGGGAATCTGCGTCAAGTGCAGGAAGAAGTTTGAATTGGACGCAATGGAAGGCGATCACATCAAGCCCTGGCACGAGGGCGGGAAGACCAACGCGGCCAACTGCCAGATGCTTTGCAAGGAAGACAACAGAAGAAAATCGGGGAAATGAAGAGGGGCTAACAATCGGCTTCACCATTACGGTTGCCCCGCGGCGGGTCAACCGAAAGCGAGCCGTGACGTTTGGCGTTTACTTAATTGTTTTTATCATGGACCGTTCGCTCGTATTCCTTTCGGTCACGGCCTCCTATTCGCACACGAATTTGGCGGCTTGGATGCTGCGTGCCGGCGCTGAGGCGGCAGGCTGGCAGTGGCACGAAGTCGAGGTTACCCAGAACGAATCACTGTCGGTTGCCTTGAACCGCGTGGCGCGGCTTAATCCGAACGTGCTGGCGGCCAGCTTCTATCTGTTCAACCGGGACTTCCTGCTTGCCTTTTTATGCCGGTTTAAACAGCTGTTTCCCGCCTGCCGGGTGCTCGGCGGTGGTCCTGAATTCCTGGGCGATAACCGCGTTTTTCTGGAGCGTCATCCGGAAATTGATGCCGTAGTCCGCGGTGAAGGTGAGCGCGCTTTCAGCCAGTGGCTGCGGCTGATCAACCAGCCCAAGCAACAGGCCGGCATTTCCGGGTTCTGCGGCCTGGTGGCCGGACGCTATGTGGATAACGGCATGGCGGAGGTTGTCGAACGCCTGGACGATATTCCCTCGCCGTACCCCAAGCACCTGGATGGGTTTCGCAAGCCGTTCATGCTCCTGGAAACTTCCCGCGGCTGTTCCAACTGGTGTGCGTTTTGCACGAGCGGGACCGGTGTCGGGGTGCGCTGTTTTTCGCTATCGCGCGTGTGCCGCGATGTGCAGTTGATCCGCGCGCAGGGTGTGCCGGAGGTGCGGCTGGTGGATCGCACTTTCAATGCGCGCCCGGAACATTGCCTGGCGCTATTGCGTTTTTTCCGGGATGAATGCAAGCCCCTGCGGTTTCACCTGGAAATTGACCCGGCGCGCCTGACACCGGATTTTGTTGCCGAACTGGCCCTGGCGGAACCGGGCCGTTTCCACCTGGAGGTTGGCCTGCAAAGCCTGAACCCGGAAGTGATCCGGGCAATCGGCCGGCAAGGCACGGTCCGGCGCGCGCTGGCCGGGCTACAGCGCCTGTGCGCGCTGAGTCAATTGGCCATACATGTGGATTTAATTGCCGGCCTGCCCGGCGGCAATTTGGCCGATCTGTTTGCGGAGTTGCGCGCGCTTGTCCTGCTGGGCCCCGCTGAAATCCAGCTGGAGCTTCTGAAGCTTTTGCCCGGCACGCGCCTGGTAGCCAAAAAAAATAAGTGGCAGATCGTGGCGGCGCCGGAACCGCCCTATGAAGTTTTGCGCACCACCACCATGACCGTAGAGGATATCGAAACTGCGCGGATCCTTTCCAACCTGGTGGACTGGTTTTATAATGTGCCGGAACTGCAGGAGCTGATGATTAAAGCCACGCGCCGCATCGCGGGATTCTGGAAAAAGCTGATTTTGAGCGGTGGGCGCAGGGCCTGGGCAGGGACGGCGCCCAGCCTTGAAAACCGGTTCCGCCTGCTGGATGATTTTTTCCGTGACCGTGACGCTACGCTCAAGCATGCGCTCCATTACGCCTGGCTCCGGCATGGGTTCAGCGCCCAGAACGGAATCTGCCGGGCCTGTCCGTGGAAGGGGCCCATTCCGGAAAATGCGGTTCTGGTGGAGGGTGCGGCCATTGCGCGTCCCGCGCGCGTGTTCCGTGCTGACCTGGATCGGGCCTATCTGTTTTTATACGCACGGGAGCGCCCGGCTGCCGCAGTGTATCTTTTGTGAGCATAGCGCCGGACAGGTAAATTAATAACGTTGATTATTTGAGGCGAATTTATAAAGTAGTTGTGTTTGTCTTTCGCGGGTAGCGCGCTAAATTTTAGGAGAAAGCATGCAAAACATCCCCGTTCTTACGGTGTGCGAAAAAACCCTGGCGCAAGCCTATGAAAAGGCTTTGGTTGCCTTGTACGAAAAGGGCATTGCTTTCCGCACGCAATATGACAAGCCGGGCGATCCTCCGAGCTTGGATTGCACGCTCAACATGACGATTCTGGATCCGCTGGCGGACCCGATGATTCATAAGGCTTTTCCCGGTGGCATCGAGGATCTGCGCGAATATGTCATGGAGGTGCAGGGCGTCAAGGATCACTGGGTAAAAAATCTGAACGATCCCACGGATACACGCTGGGAATACACCTACCACGGCCGCCTGCAGAATTACGGCCAGTGGCGCGAAAAACGGGACGGGCAATCCGTCTGGACGGGGCCCCTGACCGTGGACCAGGTGGAGCGGGTCATTGCCAAGCTGGTGGAACAGCCATTTACACGTCAGGCACAGATGATCACCTGGATGCCGAACTTGGACTTGGATTGTTATGATCCGCCATGTCTGCAGTCGCTTTGGTACAGAATTGTTGAGGATCAACAGGGGGTCGGCTGGCTGAATTGTAATATCCGGTTTCGCAGCAATGATGCCTGGGGTGCTAATTTTATGAACATGTTTGGATTTACCCTGTTCAACCGTGATATCATTGCCGCCGGGGTAGCCCGGCGGCGGAACAAGGAAATCCGTCTCGGGCGCATGAACTGGCAGGCCGATTCCTTCCACATTTATGGCAAGGACATTGCCGGCGCCCGCCAGCGGCTGTTTGACCGCCTGGCCACCACGTGCTTTGCGGATCGCGTTTATAATTTTTACGACCCGGATATCCAGGAGATTTATCAGGAGGCGGAATCCGTTGTTCTGGAAAAGATACGGGCCTATGACGCCGGGCATGGCCAGTGATCCGTAACGCGCAGGCCGTGATTAGTTTAACATCAACCGTAATTCCAAGGAGGTATTAATATGGCGAGGGCTTTAAGCAAAATATCGGCGGATTGGTGGGATTATACAACCCTTGACGAGCGCCTGCTGCGTGACGCGGCCAAGCTGAGCGAAAAGGATATCCTCCAGCTTGCCCGGCCGGGTTTCAAAATCGTATTTTATGATACGTTGGAAGAATTTTACGCGGCGGAAGCCATGGAATACATTAGTGCCTGGCGTTATTCCACGGCCGATAATCCCACCGGCATTTGCGGGCCCATCGGGCCGACCGAGCAACTGCCGATCGTGGCCCGGATAGTCAACGATCTTAATTTGAATCTGAAAGAAGCTGTGTTCTGGGGCATGGACGAGTGGTTTGAGGATGGCAAAGAAATGCCCGTTACCAATGCGCTCTCCTTCAAGCGCGCGGACATGGAGCTTTGCTTTAATCGCATTCGCAAGGAATTGCGGCCCAGGCCCGAAAACCTGCATTTTCCGGCCAGGGACGTCAAGGCTTACAGCGCCAGCTATAACCAGGCGCGTTGCCTGGTCATGCAGGGCGGCCAGGGCGAGGTGAAACACTGGGCGTTTAATGATCCGCCCCGGCGCACTGGCAAATATAAGGCGCATCCGCCATCGCCCGCGGAATACCGCCAGCTGGCCACGCGCGTGGTGGATTTGCATCCCATGACGATAATTCAGAATGCGCGCACTTCCGGTGGCGGCCAGGTTTTCCTGGTGCCGCGGCAGGCGCTATCCGTTGGCCCGCAGGAGACTTGGAAGGCACAGAAGGTGTCCATCTGGCATCCGGGCGTGCATGATAATAAATTCGGGATGCGGCTGACGGCACTCATGATTTCCAAGCGTTTGCCGGATGCGGCCGTGCCAATGTCGCTGTTGGCGGATCACCCGAATGTCCAGTTCAATTTCTATCGTCCGGCCATTGGTTCCTGCACGACGGAAATGCACTGATGGGACTGGGTGCTGGAAGCCGGGTGACCGGCGGATGGCAACTAGCGCCGCATGCGCTTGTTATGTAGCGCCTCAACCGCGAACACAAAAATGCGGCTAGGCTCGGCCAGCTTGCCGGCGCGAAACTTCACGCCCTCTTGCGCAAGCAGATCCATTTTGCGCTTACGGGCGGCATACCCGCGCCGCCCCATGAATCCGCCCGGCGTCAGGTCCGAGGCAATTACGCGATGGCAGGGCACATGCGGGGCATAGGGATTGTGCTTCAAGGCCTGACCCACGGCGCGGCTGGATCGGCAGCCCAGGCAATCCGCCAGATGCTTGTAGGTCGTTACCCGTCCGCGCGCAATCTGCGCCAGCGCGGCATATACCCGTTTTTGGAATAAAGTTGGCATGCAATCAGCTTGTGTCCGGTGAAGGTTTTTGGTGTTTTCATAATTTCTGTATTTTGCTTGATTTTGAAACCGGATGGCATAGACTGCAAGAATCATTTTCAGAATTGGCCGTATCTAAATTTTTGATATCGACCCAGTGAGATCCGCTATGGCTGATGAACTGCAAAGTCTGATCGAACGCATCCAGCGCGAGGGCGTTGATAAGGCCGCGGCCGAGGCGGAAGCGATCGTTAAGCAGGCCAGGGCCAAAGCCACGGAAATCATCCAGGCCGCGGAAGCGCAGGCGCAAGCGCTTTTAAAACAGGCGGACGCCGATGCCCAGATTTATACCAAGCGCAGTGTCATCACGCTGTCCCAAGCTGCGCGTGATGTGCTTATTGCTGTCGGCCAAGGCCTGGAAAAGATAATTGACGATGTTGTGCGCAAGCAGGTTGGCCAGGCGCTTGCTCCGGATACCCTGAAAGCCATGCTTAGCCGGCTTGCGCAGGCGTATGCGGCGCACGGCATGGCGGAAAACAGGCTGACCGTGCTGCTCAGCCAGGAAGATCAGCAAAAGTTGGCCCGGCTGGTCGAGGCTGGCGTGCGCGATGCCTTGGGAAAGGGTGTAGACCTGCGCACGGATGCGCGGATTATCAAAGGGTTCCGGATTTCGACCCAGGACGGGCGCGTTGTGGATGATTTCACCGAGGAGGCCATAGCGGAAGCAATTGGCAGCTTGCTCAAGCCACAGTTGGCGGAGATTGTGCACCGCGCCGCGCAAGGCGTGGCGGCGGGGTCCGCTTGATTTAACATTGAGGAATTTCAAAAAGGCGGGATGGGCCAGCGGTCCGTCTTTGCGAATGGCAAAATGCCGCGGGACAGGCTGTTTGGCCCTACCCAAAAAAGTTGCCCGGCGGCTGCCGGGCCTAATATAACCGGGATTTTTTGTGGCTTCCTATTATTACTTTATTGCCAGTTTGCCGACGCTTTTTTTCGATGAGGAGGCGCCGATCACGTCTGCCGAATTTCTGGACGCGTGTGACCGCATGCTGGATGCGGCTGATGCCCGCGATATTCATGGCTTACTGGATAATTATTCCGACTTTGTCCTGATGATCAGGGATATCGGCAATACGCTGGATAACCCCGGGTGGGCCAAAGCCGCCTGTATTCATCAGTGGTTGGCGCGTGAGATCGAAATTCGCAATACGATTGTCCGTTTACGCGCCGCCAAGATCAGCGTGGATGCCAAACCATTCCTGCGGCCCTGTCGTGAGCTGGATCTCTACACTGAAAAGGCCGTAGCGGAAGCCATGAGCAGACCCCAGCCGCTGGAGCGGGAATTCGGACTGGACCAATTACGCTGGTCCCTGCTGGACGACCTGTCGCGATTTGATCCCTTCGGCCTGCCGGCGGTCATGGCCTACGCCTTGAAGCTTAAGCTGGTCGAGCGCTGGGGCGCGCTCACGTCGGAAAAGGGGCGCGCGGTGGTTGAGGAATACTTAACGAAGCAACTGGCGGAAATGGCGATATGACTACGAAACGCGGAACCATACACGGCATTAACGGCAACCTGATGACCGTGGAGTTTGAGGATGCCGTGATTCAGAACGAGGTGGCCTACGCCGTGTTAAATGATACCACGCGCCTGAAGGCGGAAGTCATCCGTGTTCGCGGCCGGCGGGCTGACCTGCAGGTTTTTGAGGATACTACCGGCCTGCAGGTCGGGGGGGTGGTGGAATTCACCGGCGAGTTGCTTTCGGTTGAGCTGGCCCCGGGGCTGCTGGGCCAGATTTTTGATGGCTTGCAAAATCCTTTGCCTAAGCTGGCGGAACAATGCGGGTTCTTCCTCAAGCGCGGCACTTACTTGCCGGCGATTCCGCGGGACCGTGCCTGGGCCTATACGCCGACCGCAAAGCCCGGCGCCATTGTGCGTGCCGGTGATACGCTGGGCACGGTGCCGGAAGGGATTTTTACGCATCGGATCATGGTGCCTTTTACGCTGGCCGGGTCATGGCAGGTCGCGTATGCCGCGCCGGCGGGTAATTACACCGTGGAGCAGGAAATTGCCCGGTTGAGCAAAGGGCAGGAAACGATGAGCGTCACTCTGCTCCAGAAATGGCCGGTTAAAATACCGATCAGCTGTTATGCGGAACGGCTCAAGCCGGGCGAGCCCTTGATCACCAAGATTCGCATCTTGGATACTTTTTTCCCCGTGGCGCGTGGCGGCACCTACTGTATCCCTGGTCCCTTCGGCGCCGGCAAAACCGTGCTTCAGCAATTGACCAGTCGTCACGCGGATGTGGATGTTGTCATTATTGCGGCCTGTGGCGAACGCGCCGGCGAAGTTGTGGAAACCCTGCGCGAGTTTCCACACCTGACCGATCCGCGCACCGGCCGCACGCTCATGGAGCGCACAATCATTGTCTGTAACACCAGCTCCATGCCCGTGGCGGCGCGCGAGGCTTCCGTTTATACTGGGGTGACCCTGGCGGAATATTACCGGCAAATGGGACTCAATGTCCTGCTCTTGGCTGATTCCACTTCCCGCTGGGCACAGGCCCTGCGCGAAGTGTCCGGACGGCTGGAAGAAATTCCCGGTGACGAAGCTTTCCCGGCCTATCTGGAATCGGTGATTGCCTCGTTCTACGAGCGCGGCGGGGTCGTGCGTCTACATGACAATTCCTCCGGCTCGGTCACGATCGGCGGCACGGTCAGCCCGGCGGGCGGCAATTTTGAGGAGCCCGTAACCCAGGCGACGCTCAAGGTTGTCGGCGCGTTTCACGGGCTTTCGCGGGACCGCGCCAATGCCAGGCGGTTTCCATCCATCCATCCGCTGGAAAGCTGGAGCAAGTACGCGAGCATTGTAACGCATAAGGATCTTGACCTGGTCCGCCAGGTGCTGCGCGATGGCAACGATGTTGACCAGATGATGAAAGTATTGGGCGAGGAGGGCACAAGCCTTGCTGATTTTATTGTTTATCTCAAAGCTGAATATCTCGATGCGGTCTATCTTCAGCAGGATGCCTATCATCCCGTGGATGGTGCTACCTCGGCCGAGCGTCAGAAATACGTGTTTCACCACCTTGCCGGTATCATTAGCGCGCCGCTGAAGTTCGCCGATAAAGCCCATGCCCGTAAATTTTTTCAGACTCTGATCCAGGTCACAAAGGATTGGAACGAGACCCCCCAGGAGGCGCCGGCCTTCGTCCAGATCGAGGCGCGGCTGCAACAGATGGTCGCGGAGGTGACCGACGATGCGTAGAATTTATCGCCGCATTGAACAAATTGCCGGGAGCGTGATTACCTTGCGTGCGGAGCGCGTCAGTTACCGGGAACTAGCCGAGGTGGTCGTGCGCGGCGGCCGGTCGCTGGCCCAGGTCATCCGTCTGGATGGCGATCGCGTGGCCTTGCAAGTATTTTCCGGGACGCGTGGAATTACTACCGACGCGGAAGCGGTTTTTCTTGGTCACCCCATGCAGACATCTTTTTCGCCGGCGCTCTTGGGTCGGGTATTCACCGGTAGCGGTCTGCCGCGTGACAAAGGGCCCGTAATCACGGAGAACCCCATACCCATTGGCGGCCCATCGGTGAATCCGGTTAAACGTATTATTCCCTATCGCATGATTCGTACGGGTATCCCGATGATTGACGTGTTTAATACGCTGGTCGAGTCGCAGAAACTGCCGATCTTTTCGGTGGCGGGCGAGCCCTATAATGCGCTTCTGGCGCGCATCGCCCTGCAAGCGGAAGTGGATATCATCATCCTGGGTGGCATGGGGTTGAAATATGACGACTATCTCTTTTTCCGCGACACTCTCGAGAAACAAGGCGCCTTGGGTCGCTCGATCCTCTTTATTCATACTGCCGCCGACCCGACGGTGGAATGCCTGATGACCCCGGACATCGCCCTGGCGGTGGCCGAGCAATTCGCGCTGCAAGGCAAGCGTGTGCTGGTTTTGCTAACCGATATGACCAACTTCGCGGATGCCCTGAAGGAGATCGCCATTATCATGGAGCAGGTGCCTTCCAACCGCGGTTATCCCGGCGATCTCTATAGCCAACTGGCAGCCCGCTATGAAAAGGCTGTGGATTTCGAAGATGCCGGCTCGATTACCGTTTTGGCGGCTACCACCATGCCGGGTGACGATGTCACCCATCCGATGCCGGACAATACCGGATATATCACGGAAGGCCAGTTTTACCTGCGTAATGGGCGCATCGAGCCATTTGGCTCGTTGAGTCGCCTGAAACAATTGGTCAACAAAAACACGCGCAAGGATCATCGTACGATCATGAATGCGATGCTCCAGCTTTATGCCGCCTATAAGGAAAGCCAGGAAAAGCGGTCCATGGGCTTTCGCATGAGCGCCTGGGACCAGAGCCTGTTAAAATACGGGGCGCGTTTTGAAAAAGAGATGATGGACCTCAATGTCAATATTCCATTGGAAAAAGCATTGGATTTAGGCTGGGCCATAATGGCTGATTGCTTTGAGCCGGCGGAAACTGGTATTCCAACCCAGATGATTGATGAGTTTTGGCCTCGAAAAGCACGTTGAGCGTAGAGCGTAGATGAAGCAAATGCCCATGCCGAATGAATAAAGAGCGTAAAGTCAAGCGGCCCGAGCAAAGGGAAAAGCTTATTCAGGATCTACGCTTCACGCTTTACGCTTGACAGGTTCACTTCTGGTTTAGCCATGCCCAAGATTAAACATACCAAGAGCGAGCTTAAGAACCAGCGGGACGATTTGTACCGGTATGAACGATTCCTGC
>CAYYBV010000026.1:0-5690 GCA_964469675.1 uncultured Verrucomicrobiota bacterium | reverse complement strand
ATTGAGGAATTGACGCTTGAGCTTAAGAAGCAGCAATTGCAGGTCGAGGTTCGCAAACTGAACGCCGCCCTTGACGCCAGCCGGGCGGAGGAAGCCAGGCTGCGTGCCGAACTGGATGGCTGGATCCGGGTTTTCGCGGAGTCCTTTGATTTTGGTGCGCTGCTGCAACTGAAGGAAGTTCGCCGCAGTTCCGGTAATATTGCCGGTGTGGCCATCCCCGTTTTCCAGGAAGCCGTTTTTGAGCGTGTGCCTTTGGACCTGTTCCGGACGCCACCATGGCTGGACGACGGCTTGGCCGTGCTGGAGCGCTTGTGTGCGCTCAAGGCCAGGCAGACAATCATGGAAACGCAATTACGCCTGCTGAGCGCAGAACTGCGCACGACTACCCAGCGGGTCAACCTGTTTGAAAAAATAAAAATTCCCGAGTGCACGGACAATATCCGTGTTATCCGTATCTTCCTGGGCGACGAACAGACCGCGGCCGTTGCCCGCGCCAAACTTGCCAAAGGCAAGGCCGTGGCAGAAGCGAGTGTGGCGTCATGATCGTAACCATGGCAAAAATCACGCTTCTGGCGCTCAAGGTGCACCAGGCCGAGACCATGGCGCAATTGCGCGCGCTGGGCGTATTGCATATCCAGCATTTGACGCCGCCCGACACCGAGGAGCTGGAGGAAGCCCGTGAGCGCCTGGCGCACGCGCACAATGTGTTGGCGGTTTTGCCTTCGCCGCATGCCGGCGCGCGTTTATCCGGCCAGCCCGTGGAGGCGCTGATGGCTTCGGTGTGGCAATTGATCCACCGGCGCAAAATCTTGAATGATCGGCGCACACAGCTTCTGTTGGACGAAAAAAAGCTTGAGCCTTTTGGCGAGTTTGCGCCGGCCGCCTTGCCGGCTTTGGCAAAATTTGGGGTCTATGTGCGTTTGTATTTTACGCCGTCGAAAAAACAAACACCTGTGCCGGAAGGGGCCATTGTGCGCATCCTGCGCCGGACCAGACGCGGGACTTGGTTCGCCGTGATTGCCCGTGAGGCCGTTGCGGTGGCTGCGGAAGAGCTGTCGCTGCCGGATAAATCGCTGGGGCAAGTCCGGCGTGAACTGGCCGACGGGGATCGTGAGCTCGTGGATATTGGCAAGGCATTTGAGCGAATCAGTGACGACCGCTCGTTGATCGCCCAGCGGGTGTGCGATCTGGAAGACCAGGTGAAATTAATGGAAGTCCAGGCCGGTATGGGTGTGAATGGGGCACTCATCTATCTCCAGGGTTTTTGCCCGGCATTCAGTGTTCAGAATATCAGGGACCAAGCCCGCGCGAGTGGCTGGGGATTACTGGTTGAGCAACCGGCTGAATCCGATCCGGTGCCGACCCTGATTGCGAGCTCCTGGTGGGCGCGTCCGGTGAAGGCGGTTTTTGACCTGCTGGGCATCCTGCCCGGTTACCGGGAGATGGATGTCAGCGTTGTGTTCCTTGTGTTTTTCAGCATATTCGTTGCCATGCTCGTTGGCGATGGCGGCTATGGTTTGCTGTTCCTGGGTTTGACCGCGCTTCTGTGCTGGAAATGGAAAACGGCGCCGCCTAACCTGCTTCCGCTTCTGGGTATTTTGAGTGTGGCCACGATAATCTGGGGCATCTTGACCGGTTCGTATTTCGGCATCCAGAACCTGCCGGCGCCCTTCCGGCAGTGGAAAATTGAATGGTTGGGGCATGAAGCTAACCTTGAAAACCTGTGTTTTTTTCTGGGCGCGGCCCACCTGACGGTGGCGCATGCCTGGAATCTGATACGCCAGCGACACAGCCTGACGGCCATCGGGCAGGCAGGCTGGATCGGCCTGGCCTGGACGATGTATTTTGCCGCCTGCTATTTTGTGCTTGATCGGCCCATGCCCGGCTTTGTGGCGTGGTTATTTGTGATTTCGCTGGGCGCCGTGTTTTTATTCATGGCCCCTTTTCATCGCTTGAAAACGGAATGGCCCAATTATTGCGTGTTGCCCTTCACGGTGCTGGGAAACTTCGGCGACATCGTTTCTTACATGCGGCTCTATCTTGTGGGCAGCGCCTCGGCAACACTTATCCTGGCCTTTAATGATTTGGCCATCGGCAATGGCGTGCATAGCTTCTGGGCGGGTCTGGCGGCTGCGCTGATTATCTTTGCGGCGCATGCGCTGAATATTTCGCTGTGTGCGCTGGCCGTGCTCGTGCATGGCGTGCGACTGAATGCGCTTGAATTTTCCAGTCACTTGGGTATTCAATGGGCGGGAATCAAATACGCCCCCTTCGCCAATTCATCAACTCCGCGAAATGCGGGGCATTAACCATAAAAAAGGAGTTACGATGACACCGGAACAGATTATATCGTTGGGTAAATTTGGCGGCGCGGCCATGCTGGGGCTTGCGGCTATAGGCTCGGGGTTGGGCGCCGGCGTAGCCGCGCTGGCGGCGATCGGGGCGTGGAAAAAGTGTTATGCCCAGAACAAGTTGGCCCCGTTCATGCTGGTGGCCTTTATCGGTGCGCCGCTTTCCCAAACCATCTATGGCTTCATCGTAATGCTGCAAATTGTGGCGGCGGCCAATAAAGGCACCTCTGCAGAAGCTTTGGTGGGCGTGGGTATTTTTGGCGGGCTTGCCATGGGTGTCTCGGCCTGGCAGCAAGGCAAGGCCGGTGCCGCCGCTTCGGATGCGCTGGCCGAAACCGGCCAGGGTATGGCCAACTATTTCATGGCCATCGGTGTTGTCGAAACCGTGGCCTTGTTCACGCTGGCCTTCATCCTGAAGGCCATATAGTCGCGTGGTCAAGTGCCCGCATGGCGGTTTTTACTGGCCAAGTTGCCGTAGGGCAGGTTCATCTTGGCATGCTTGGGCGCTTAAAGCGTCGGCAGCGGATGCCGGCGCTTTTCAGCAGTTGGGCGGCCTGCTTGCTGAAGCAATATGGCGTTTCGAAGACCACTTCCTTGATCCCGGCGGTCACGACCATTTTGGCGCATAGCAGGCAGGGGCTTTCCGTGCAGTAAAGAGTGGCCCCGCGCAGGGCCACGCCATAGCAGGCCGCCTGGATGATGGCGTTTTCCTCGGCGTGGGCGCAAATGCATTCGCCCAGGCGTTCGCCGGAGAGCGCGGCACTGGCACAGCGCGGGCAACCGCCCTCAAAGCAGTTCTTGATACCGCTGGGTGTGCCGTTATAGCCGGTTGAAATAATACGCCGGTCCTTGACAATGATCGCCGCCACGTCGCGCCGAAGGCAGTTGCTCCGGCGCTTGACCATCTGGGCAATGTCCATGAAATATGTATCCCAGTCAGGACGGGTCTTGGACAAGATTTGCATAATTGCAGGATAGACCGCCGGGCATTTCCGATCAAGGCCATAATTCGGAGGTGATCATCCCGGCCGGCGCGAGCGCCGGCACTCTTCGGCCTTGACAACGTGTGCGCCAGGGCGACAATTAGGGCTTATATGCAAATCAAGCCACATAATTTCTGGTATGCGGTGAATAATACCGAAGTGGTGATGATGCCGACTAATTACCTTGAAACGTTCGGCGCCACCCACCTGCATTACCACTTGGTAAGCGAGTTGATGGATTCGGTCAATCGCATCCGGGTCAGGGAAGGCACAATTCAGTCGCATCAGCCACAAATTATTACGCCGAGCTGCTATGCCAGCGAAATATTGGAAGGATTCGGCGAACAGGCCAACCAGTATATCGAATGGCTGCGTGAGCATGCCAAGGACCTGCGCGTATTGGAATATGGCTTCAAGGTTCAAAAAACAGAAATCAGCGAGCAGGTGGTTACCGGTAATGTGACTGAAATCCTGGACCAGGTTAAAAAGAGCGCCCAGGAAAAGAAGGATCCGCTGGCGGGCGTCATTCTGGGCGTGGACGATCCGTGGGACGTATGCCTGCTGAAATTCATGGTGGATGTTATTCGCCAATCTATGCCGCGCAACGTCCAGGAACTCAATCGCCATCGGCTTTGGGATGACGCCAGCGGTGTCCCCAAAGGTGTGCGCGCCGATATCGAAAATCATTTCCTGATGGCCAGTCGCGATTTGACGCTGGTCAAGCCCCTAGGGGTCAAATTGCGCCGTTACGGATTGTTTGAGGAATATGAGGACCGCTTTTTTGCCCTTGTCCGCCAGCAGGCGAAGTGAAGTTCACCATTGCATTTCGGCGGCATGCTTAGAAATAGACCGAGGCGGTGGCCAAAAAACGGTAGGTGCTGTTGGTGCCGACGGGTTCAACCGTCTTTTCCTCAAGTTCTGGGATGGAATCTATTTTTCCGCCGGCAAGATCTTGCAGGCGCCGATCCAATTCGCGCCATCGGGCGGCCTGTCCGGCCAGCCTGATCTGCATTACCTCGTACCCGAAAGTTTTGTTTCTTTTATACCATAGCATGCGGCAGTTTTTTTCAAAATCAGCCGTTGCCCTGATCGTTTTGGCAATCAACTTGCGGGCGTCGGCCAGCTGCTTTTTGTTGCGCGTCCCATATGCGCCGGCAACGGCCAAGTTCGTCTGAATTTTAATTTGCAGCAGTGCAATCAATCCGCGGATGTTCCGGATGCTTCCGGCGCCGCCATCCGGATATTTGTGCAGCGCGGCTTCGAGTCGACGGTAGTGCTTTTCGCTTTTTGTCCAGAAATTCGGGCCGGAAATTACTTCCTGTTCCTTGCGGTAAATTCCAAGCAGCGGATCGTCCCAAAGCACAGCCGTTGCGGAGACCTTGTCTTTGCCCGTATCCTGCGTTATTTCTGCCGCGATGACGTGCGCTTGATAGCTGCCGCCGCATATCGCCGCAAATTTTTTCTCGAGCAACTTGTCCCCTGGTTCGCCGGGGCCGAAGATTTTTTCCGCGGCATAGCAGGCCCCTGCCAGGGCGGAGCTCCAGTCGCAGTAGCCGCCGTCGTCGCCCCACATCGTAAAGATGATTTCCTCCACGCCTTCCTGGATACAGGCTTCGATGCAGGGGCGAACTGTTTGCACGGTTTGTCGGTGGTTGTGCCATAACACCGGCCATGTCCATATTCCCGATGCCATGACCGGAAGCGAACCCAGCTGGCGATGCCGTCGGATCCATTCTCGGTAAAATTCCTTGTCCTTGTGATAATAATCCCAGTAAGTTAGCTGCACCTCGCGCGGAATTTGGTCAATTACATCCTGTGGCGTCACGGCTTGGGCATCGTAATAATCCATGTTTTTACTGCCCATTCGGAAGAACATGTCCGACCAGATCATGGGGGTTAGTTTGCGTTTATTGCATTCGCGCACCACCCGGTTTAAATGGTCCATGTAAATGTCAAAAGGCCGCCGGTAGCCGTTCATATCCATATAGCGACCGCGCCCTAGGCCGTGGGTTTCATCCATCCCGAGGTGAATCCGCCTGCTTTTGAAAACACGGCTGTAGAAATCCAGCATTTTGTTGATCAAAGCGTATGATTGTTCCTCCGTGGTCAGCAGTTCCGCGTCCGTGTCTTTGATCGCGGCATATTTCGGCCAGCGCAAAACCGGCTCCAGGTGCCCGAGCGCCTGGATGCAACCGACCATTTCAATTCCCAGTCGCGCGGCATATTCGTCGACGGCCTTAAACTCCGCGGCGGTGTAACGGCCGCGCAGATAACCGAAAACTTCCTCGCCGGGCAGTTCATAGGTGTCCTTGGTATAAATCATCATCTGGTTGTAACCCATCAGCGCGGCGCGGCG
>CAYYBV010000025.1:0-15060 GCA_964469675.1 uncultured Verrucomicrobiota bacterium | reverse complement strand
GGCACGACAAGCAAGCGTCAGGTTGTAAGATTCAACGATATGCAGGCTGCCGAGTACGGAAAAACGAAGCCCCGCTCCCCGGGCAACATCATTGCCTTCAGCCAGCCGTCCGTAAACGGACTCATCTATCAGCTCGTTCGCATAGCCGCCAAGCAAGGTCAGCTCCCAATCCCAGCCCTTCAGGTAATCCCCGTCGGGCGGCGGGAGTCCGGCGGCTTCAGCGTCCTTTCTTTCCTGGTCCAGCTTGTTCATGTCGTTTTTATAGCGAGAGCGGCTCAACTTCAGCGATGCGATTGGCCGTATGATCCAGCGCTTAACCCACCGGTTCAGCATTAAACTGCTGGTTTCATAGATGCCATCATCGCTTTCCCAGCCGACCTTTTGTTCCGGATAAACATCCCATGTGTACAGCTTGTAACGCGGTCCCCAGGACGTGTGCGCGTATACGGAAGGTAGCCATTTAAGGCGCACACCGACGGAGGTGTCAATATTCGCGAGCAGTCCCTGCTTGAGCCCTACGCGGAAGCCGCTCATCCCCTGATTGGCGTCCTGACCGGGCAAGGCGGTTGGATCGAGCGTCGAGATCGTCAGCCGCAGTCGTTGCTCGGCATTTGGCATGTGTATTTCGCTCTCGGCATCCGCTAACGGCCGGAGCGCGGTCTCATTGGTGTGCGCAAAATAATTTGCTTCGACCTGCAGGCCGAGCCTGAACTTGGCTGGTTGGAAGGGGATGCGATTGGTGGGGGCATCAATGAACCAGGAATCCGCGCGTTCGATATTTTGTTCGGATACAATGTTGGCCGTGTCATGGAACCAGTCCAATCGTTGTGTCCAGTTAGTGGCGGCGAACCAGGAGTTGGTGCCGGTAATCAAGAGAGCATGCGTGCCGGATACAGCGGGCATGGGTTGGGTAGCTATTGTAGTGGGCGCTGTCGCGGGAATTGGAGCAGGCGAAGGCATCGGCGCCGGTCGGACATCCTCGGCCATGGCCATCGGAAGCATGCCGGCGCAGGACAGGATAGCGCACGCGATAAAATAATACGGAAAGCTACTCATCACCGAATAATTGCCCGATTCCGATTGCGGTTTATAAATCAGAAGTCAAAAATCAGCAATCATAAATAGATTTGCGCTTGCCTGACATATACCGCTTTGATAAATAACATACTATGTCTGACAAGTCGATATCAATACTTTGTCAAAGGGATTAATCCATGGCTGATAAACAAAACACCGCCATTACGCCGACGCGCGCGGAAGATTACCCTGAATGGTATCAGCAGGTGATTCGCGCTGCCGACCTGGCGGAGCTTTCGCCCGTGCGCGGGTGCATGGTGATCAAGCCCTGGGGCTACAGTATTTGGGAAAATATCCAGCAGGTGTTGGATGGCATGTTCAAGGCCACGGGCCACCGCAACGCTTATTTCCCGCTTTTCATTCCATTGAGTTTTCTGGAAAAGGAAGCCAAGCACGTGGAGGGTTTTGCCAAGGAATGTGCGGTAGTTACCCATCACCGTCTTGAGCTTTCGCCGGAAGGCAAGCTTGTGCCCGTGGGCGAACTCGACGAACCGCTGGTGGTGCGGCCAACTTCGGAAACCATTATTGGGGCCATGTTTGCAAAGTGGGTGCACTCCTATCGTGATCTGCCGCTCCTGATCAACCAGTGGGCCAATATCGTGCGCTGGGAAATGCGCACGCGCATGTTTTTGCGGACCACGGAATTCCTGTGGCAGGAAGGCCACACCGCCCATGCCAGCGAGGCGGAGGCCCGTGAAGAAACGGCGCGCATGCTGAAAATCTATGCCGAGTTTGCCGAGCATACCATGGCCATGCCGGTAATCATGGGCGAGAAAACCGAATCCGAACGTTTCCCCGGTGCGGCGGCAACTTATAGCATTGAAGCCATGATGCAGGACCGTAAAGCCTTGCAGGCGGGTACCTCGCATTTCCTGGGCCAGAATTTTGCGCGGGCCTGCGCGATTAAATTCCTGGATGCCAATGGCCATGAAAGCCTGGCCTGGACAACGTCTTGGGGAGTTTCCACGCGCCTGATCGGTGGGTTGATTATGACGCATAGCGACGATGATGGTCTCATCCTGCCGCCGCGCCTGGCACCCGCCCACGTGGTGATCCTGCCGGTCATTCACAAAGATGTCGACCGTGCCGGTGTCCTGCAATACTGTGACCGTGTGGCCGCGGAATTGCGCGCCGTGAATTATACCGGCCGCCCACTGGTGGTGGAAGTAGATGCGCGCGAAGGACGGGGAGGGGATAAGGTGTGGGGTTGGATTAAGAAGGGCGTTCCTGTGCGTCTGGAAGTCGGTCCACGCGATATGGCTGCCGACGCCGTGTTCATGGGGCGGCGCGATAAGCCCCACAAAGAGCGCCGGAGTGTGCCGCGCGCCGAGCTGATACAGACCATCGGCGCGTTACTGGATGATATCCAAAATGCGATTTTGTCCCGCGCGCGCGCAATGCGTGAGGCAAATACCCACCGGCTTGACAGTCGCCAGGAGTTTTACGAGTTTTTCACGCCGCGCAATGCCGAAAAACCGGAAATCCACGGTGGCTTTGTTATGGCCCATTGGGGCGGTGATGCGGCGGCGGAAGAAAAACTGAAGGCCGATTTGAGCGTCACCATCCGATGCATTCCGCTGGATTCTCCGGACGAGCCGGGAGCCTGTCCCTTCACCGGCAAGCCCAGCCACCGTCGCGTGCTGTTTGCCAAGGCGTATTAAGGCCAATGCGGGATTAAGCGGTGGCCACCCGAAAACGGCGAGGGGTGCTATAATCAATGCAAGTGGATTTGCGGGGAATAAGATTGCTGTTTTGCAACCACCAAAGTGGTGAATGAGCGTGCTGCCATCAGAAAAAAAGTGGTCAGACTTCGATCACGGCGGTCAGGTTGTCTGAAGCAAAATGCGGGTTAAGCGTGCCGGTTTCGTTGTCCACAAGTTTGCGAAGATATGTTTCCAGCTCGCGTTCATATTCGCATTCGCGCTCACTGTCGCTGAGCCACTGCCGGGCCGACATCAAGCTGTGCTCGCCGGCTTCGGCTTCGTGGGCGCTGGCATACCGCTTGGTCATCTCTGGTTCGAGGAAATGTTTCAACACGTGTATGAATTCGATGTTGCCCAGAACCTCATTGGGCAGGTATTGTTCGAGTCGGCTGGCCAAGCTGGTTTTGAAATCCAGCAAATTATTTTCGTTGGCATCGGCCAAGCTTGTAAGCTGCCGTCCTTTCAACATTTCCAGGCCAACCAATCCGGTGCTGAAGACGTCCGCGTGAGCGTATCCCGGTTCGCGGCGGTGGAATTCTGGTGCCATGAAGAGCGGGCTGCCCAGGAGGATGTTCACGGGTTCGCCAATCCGTGCTGCCCGGCCAAAATCAACCAGTTTTACCGTGCCCTGAATGTTCAGCATGATGTTGGTCGGCTTGATATCACCGTGAATGAACCCTTGCGTATGCAACACGGCGATGCCGCGTAGAACATTGCGCAGAATATAAAGCACCAGGCCGGCTTGCAGGCTGACCCGGCCATCCTCTACCCGGAACAGCACGTTGAGAAAATGTTCCCATTCCTCGGAAGTGCTACGGGCCCGGGCGATTTCCATGTGTTTGCCATCGATAAGAAATTGCAGGTCTACGCCGTCAATTATTTGCATGTGCATGTAGCCGATGCCGTTACATTCCTCGTAGAAATCACTCGACACCATGTTGACGTTATTGATTGGCTGGAGCAGCGATATTTGCTTTGCGATCCGGCCCATGTCCGTCCAATACTTTGCAGCGCTTGAATAAATGCTTGGGTCAAAAAGCTTGATCGCGTGGTGGGTCAGACAGGCGCGTGCGCCATGGCGGGTTGCCATGAAGACTACTCCCTGGCGTCCGTGACCAAGTTCCTTGACGAACTGATAGGTCACCGGATAGGCAATGGCGCGCGCGCGGATGATTTCGCGATAATTTTTCAGCAGTTCCGCGAATTCGCCATCGACTGGCGGCGCGCGGTGCGCGGAGCGCCGCGCGCCCGGCCGTGCCGGCGCTTGATCCAAGACCACCGTGGACTGTATTGAAGCCGGATCGTTCATCGCCAATCTATTATAGGCCTGCGCGCATTTTTGGCAAGTATTGATGATGCATTATTATGCCAAGCATTTTTTGACAATATGCGTCAATCCTGTTAAGTTTCCAGTTTATGCAATGGCTGATCAATAAAATTGTTGGCACCAAACACCATCGTGATCTGCGGAAAATGCGGCCGTTGGTGGAGCAGATCAATGCCCTGGAGCAGGATTACCAGGCCCTTTCCGAAGACCAGTTGCGCGCCAAGACCGACGAATTCAAGGAGCGCCTGGCGCGTGGCATGCCTTTGGACAGTCTTTTATGCGAAGCCTTTGCCGTGGTCAAAAACGCCTGCCGCCGGCTGGTCGGCACAACCATTACCGTGTGCGAGCACGAGATGGTTTGGGATATGGTGCCCTTTGACGTGCAGCTCATGGGCGGGATGGTCCTGCATCACGGTAAGATCGCCGAAATGGCCACCGGCGAAGGCAAGACGCTTGTGGCGACCATGCCCCTTTACTTGAACGCGCTTACCGGTGGAAGCGTCCACCTGGTGACGGTTAACGATTATCTGGCTCGTCGCGATTCGCAGTGGATGGGCACGGTTTTCAGGTATCTGGGGCTCACGGTCGGATGTATCCAGAACCAGATGACTCCGGCCGAGCGCCGGGCGCAATACGCCTGTGATATTACTTATGGCACGAACAGCGAATTCGGGTTTGATTACCTCCGTGATAATGGCATGGCTTTCACCGGGGCGGAAGTCGTTCAGCGCGGACATTTTTATGCGATTGTCGATGAAATTGACAGCATTCTAATTGACGAAGCGCGAACGCCGCTGATTATTTCTGGGCCTGCGCCGGTTTCTACGCATCAGTACACGGCCATGACGCCGCTGGTGGAGCGCCTGGTCCGCAAACAGCGCGATCTATGCAATGTGCTGGTGCAGGAGGCCAAGGATAACTTGGACAAAGGCGATGCGGAAAAAGCCAGGCAGCGTTTGTACCAGGTTCGCCATGGCATGCCCAAGCATAAACAGTTTTTGCACCTCCTGGAGGAACCGGCGACCCGCAAGCTCTTGGAGCAGGCCGAAAATTCGTTTCTCACGGAAATGTACAAGGAGCAGGCGCGCAATCTGCGTGAGGAATTATTTTTTACCATTGACGAGCGCGGTCATGATGCCACACTGACCGAAAAGGGCTGCGCGGCCATGAATCCGTCTGATCCCGACGCCTATGTTTTGCCAGATTTAATTTCATATATGGCCGCTATCGATGGCCAGGCTGATCTTTCGCCGCAGGATAAATTGGCGCGCAAACAGGAAGTTCAGAGCGGGTTTGCCGAGAAGAGCGAGCGTATTCACAATGTGGACCAGCTGATCCGTGCCTACTGTCTCTATGAAAAAGATGTGGAGTATGTGGTCCAGAACAATCAAGTGTTGATTGTGGACGAGTTTACCGGACGGATCTTGCCCGGCCGGCGCTGGAGCGATGGCCTGCACCAGGCCATTGAGGCCAAGGAGGGCGTAGCCATTGAGCGTGAGACCCAGACGCTGGCCACTATTACCATTCAGAATTATTTTCGTTTGTATGAAAAATTGGCCGGCATGACTGGCACAGCAGAGACGGAGGCCAACGAGTTTCGCGACATTTATCACCTGGATGTGGTGGTGATTCCCACCAACCGGCCGGTGCGGCGGGTGGATACCAACGATGTGGTGTATCGCACGCGGCGCGAAAAATTCAACGCCATCATTGAAGAAATCGCAGACTGTGTCAAGCGTGGCCAGCCGGTGCTGGTGGGTACCATTTCGGTAGAGACTTCGGAGCTGTTGAGCCGGATGCTGAAACGCGAAGCGATTGTGCACAATGTGCTTAATGCCAAGAATCACGAGCGTGAAGCCGAGATTGTGATGCGCGCCGGGCAAGCCGGCGCCGTGACGATTGCCACCAATATGGCTGGTCGTGGAACGGATATCAAGCTGGGCGAGGGGGTCGTGTACCTGCCCAAAGCGTTGATTGAATCCCGGTTGGCCTTGCATGACAAGGTGGGTGATATTTCCCTGCGCGCGCAGTTGCTGGCCAAACCATGTGGTCTGCACGTTATCGGTTCTGAACGGCACGAATCGCGTCGTATTGATCGTCAACTGCGTGGGCGCTGTGCGCGCCAGGGCGACCCCGGCTCTTCGCGGTTTTATGTGTCCCTGGAGGACGATTTAATGCGCCTCTTTGGCTCGGACCGTATTTCCGGCATTATGGGCCGCCTGGGCATTGAGGAAGGCCAGCAGTTGGAGCACCCCTGGTTGAATCGTTCGATCGAAACGGCTCAACGCCGCGTGGAACAGCACAATTATTCGATTCGCCGCCGCACGCTGGAATATGATGACGTGATGAATAAGCAGCGTGAAGTCATTTATGGATTCCGTGGCGCCATCGTAAAGAGCGGGGAAGTGCGCGAACACCTCTATGACATTGTGGCGGATGTTATCGAAGTGCAGGCGCAGGAAGCATTCAGCGATGGTAATGTCGAACTGGTTGATAATTTTATTACTTGGGTCAATGCCACTTTTCCGGTCGGGTTCAAGCGCGAGGAACTGGCCGGCGAGGGTTTGGATGCCGAATCAGCTTCCGCCATTGTTTTTGAGCGCGTGAAGCGCGCCTATGAGCTTAAGGTCCAGATTGAGGATCCGGTTATGTTGCCCGGTATGGAGCGCTATATTCTCCTGCATGCCATTGATACGCATTGGCAGGATTATTTGCGGGCTATGGATTATCTGCGGCAGAGTGTCGGCTTGCGAGCCTACGGCCAGCAGGATCCGCTGGTGGAATACAAGCGTGAGGCCTATGCCATGTTTGCTTCGCTGATGGAAACGATCAAAAGCGAGGTTGTTACCCGTATTTTTCGTTCGACAACTTCCGTGAAGGGGTATGAACGCCTGATGGCTGCCATGCCGGTGCGTCTAGTCCATAATGAGGTTGCCGCTCTCGGTGGCAGCGAAAGCGCGGGTAACGGGGGGCGGAGAACGGGGGGCGGGGAGCGTGCCTCCGGGGCGGAGTTGCCTCACCACCGGGAGGGCGCCAAGGTCGGTCGCAACGATCCTTGTCCTTGCAAGAGCGGTAAGAAATATAAAAAATGCTGTGGCCGATAAATAAGTGCTTGCGAATTTTTCCCACGCTCAATTGGCTTTGGGCAATCCTTACGGGTTTTCTTCTTTTTGCGGCCTTCCCGCCATTGGAATGGTCGTCGCTGGCCTGGGGTGCTCTGGTTCCGTTGCTGATGGCCAGCGCCTTGTCTGCGCCGCGCGTGGCTTTACGGCTGGGTTTCCTGGCCGGTGCCGTTTTCTGGCTGTTATCCCTGGTCTGGCTGACGCGCGTGTCTTGGGTTGGCTGGTTTTTTTTAAGTCTGTATTGCGCGCTTTTTTTGGCCGGGTTCGCGTTGACCGTTACATGGTGGCTGGGCCGCAAAGGGCTGCACCCACGCTTTGGCAATCCCCTGATGATGTTTTCCATCCCGGCCATTTGGGTCGGCTGGGAGTACTTGCGCGCCAGGTTGTTTTCCGGTTTTCCTTGGAATCCGCTGGGGGTCAGTCAGTATGCAAATCTGTGGCTGATTCAAACTGCGGAGGTTGGCGGTGTTTATCTTGTTTCTTATCTGCTACTCTTGGTCAACACGGCCTTGGCGCTCATGCTGGTTCAATTGATCCGCCATCAACCGGGCGAGTCGCGGTGCATACATCGTGAACTGCTCATTGCGTTGCTGGGGATCGTTCTGGCGCAACTGTATGGAACGATGGCCCTGCGCCGGCTCCCGCCGGCAACGAACATGCTTAAAGTGGCGGCCGTGCAGGTGAATATACCCCAGCTCGAAAAATGGTCGGAGGGCTGGACAACGGAAATCAATAATCGTTTGCGGCATGCCAGCCTGCAGGCGATTCAATATTGTGCCCCAGACCTGATTGTGTGGCCGGAAACCGTGGTGCCGGACTTTGTTCGCACCAGTCGGGTCAGTCAGAAAGTTGTCGCTGATGTGATCCAGCATGGGGTGAGTGTGCTCATGGGGTCGATGGATTTTGACGATTCCGGCCGGGCCATCAAATATTATAACAGTGCCTTCCTCTATCAGCCTGGCGCTCTGGCGCCGCAAACCTATGCCAAACGGCACCTTGTGCTGTTAGGTGAATATATCCCGCTGGAACAGTGGTTGCCGTTTATGCGCGTGTTGACGCCCGTCGAGGAGAGTTTTACACCCGGCCATGATACCGTCGTGTTCCGGCTGGGCCGCAAAAATTTTGCGGTGCTGATCTGCTTTGAGGATACGGTGTCAGGATTGGCGCGGGATGGTGTGCGCGCCGGCGCCCGCCTGCTCGTTAATCAGACTAATGACGCCTGGTTTGATCCATCATGGGCCTCGCTTCAGCACATGGCGCATTGTGTTTTCCGGTGCGTGGAAAACCGGGTGAGTGCCGTGCGCGCGACTAACACGGGCATAACTTGTTTCATTGATCGCCGGGGGAAAGTTGTCAGCCGCCTGGTCCGTGCCGATGGACCTCTGCCGGATCCAGATTATTTGATGCATGCCATCGCCCTGCCTCCGGCGGATATGCCGTTAACGTTTTATACACGGCATGGTGATGTTTTTGCGCTGGGTTGTACTGCTTTTACGCTGACCTTGTTGGCGGGGATCGTGTATTTGCGGCGCAGGCAAAACACCAGTGTTTAACCAAAAATTTTTTAATTCGAATAGCTGATTTTTTAATGCCGCTGGATCATGACCAAATCATTTTGGCATTTGAGCACGGAGCAGTTTGCCTGTCTTGGCTGGACAGGTGTAGTGTCAAAAGGCTATGATCCTTATCGATAACGCTGGCTGTTGCTTTGCGCGAATGGAGATACCGGAAATGCGCGCGCGGGTTCATCTTTTGATTTCTGGCCGGGTGCAGGGGGTGGGGTTCCGCCATTATTGTGTGCAGGTAGCGCGGCAATACGGATTGTGCGGCCGGGTTCGGAATATTGATGATGGTTCTGTGGAAGTAGTTGCCGAGGGTGAGGAAGCCAGCCTGGAATCTTTTGTGCGCTGGTGCCGGCGCGGGCCGCCTGCGGCCTCGGTTTGGGCTTGTCGCGAGTCTAATGCCCAGCCGACTGGCGAGTTCGCTGGGTTTGAGGTTGCGTTTTGAGATGGTTACCATGAAAAAAAACAAGCGATTACCCGAAGCCTTTCGTGAGCGCGTAATCGGGCTTTTTCAGTCCTCGGCCAGTTCGCCGCAGACGGATGAGCAAATTGCCAGGGCTTTGTCCCTGCATGGACCTGCCCGCAAACAAATACGACCATTTCTTGAATGGATGGTTCGTAATGGCGAGATCGTGCGCATTCGCCAGAATCATTATTCCTTGGGTAAACCGGCCGACTTGATTACCGGCCAACTCGATATTTTGCGATCCGGGAACGGGATTGTCCAGCCCTTGGATGGGTCCGTCGAGATTTTTGTGGCGCGTGATAACATAGGCACCGCCATGCCCTCTGACCGGGTTGTAGTGCGCCTGGACCCCGGCCAGCTGGATCCGGAAACACGAGTGCGCCGGACCGGCACCGTGATCAAAATCCTGGAACGCTCCCGCCGGGCGATTGCCGGCACCTTGAAGACCACCCCTCGTTTTCACTACGTTGTGCCAATTGATCCGGCCTATACTCAGGATTTTTATGTGGCCGATACCAAGGGGGCCCGTGTCGGTGACCGGGTGGTTATACAGTTTACGGAATGGCCGAACAAACACGTCAGCCCGGAAGCCGAAATTATCGAAGTAATTGGTCCGGAATCCAACCCTTCGCTGGACACCCTGACTATCATCCGGCATTACGGCCTGCGGGACACTTTTCCCGCGGAAGTTATCCGGGAAGCCGAGGCTTCGCCCGAACGGCTGGCCAATCCGGGCGATCGGCGGGATTTTCGCGATCGGTTTGTTTTTACGATTGATCCGACGACATCGCGAGATTATGACGATGCGCTTTCGCTGGAGACCGATGCGCGCGGCCGTCGTGTGCTTGGAGTGCATATTGCCGATGTCGCCCATTTTGTCCATCCGGGCAGTCAAATGGACCATGAAGCGCAGGTGCGTGGCAATAGCGTGTATCTTCCGGATAAAGTTTTGCCGATGCTTCCGGAACAGCTCTCCAACGGTTTATGCAGTTTGCGTCCGGATGCAGACCGGCTTGCATTTTCGGTCTTAATCACGTTTGATGAAGCCGGTGTGCCGGTCCATTCCGATTTTTTCAAGAGTATAATCCGTTCGCGGTTACGCCTGACCTATGAACAGGCCCTTGCTCTTTTACAGGCGGAAGGTGCCAACGCTCTTCCGGGGATAAAGATTAGCCCTGATCAACGTGCCGTGTTGAGCCGGGTGCACCGGCTGGCTCAGCAGCTGCGGCAGCGGCGCTTTGCCCAATATGCGCTTGATCTGGACATGCCGGAATATGAAGTCATTATGGGGCCGGATGGCATGATTGTGGATATTCGCCAGAACCTGAATGACATTTCCCACCAGTTGATCGAGGAGTGCATGGTGGCTGCCAACGAGGCTGTGGATCGTGAGCTTAGCATGCGTGGGTTTGAGCTTATGCATCGGGTGCACGAGCCGCCGACGCCAGAAAAACTGGAGATGCTGGCAGCGCAACTGACGGAAATGGGCTTCCACCCCGGCGATCTCTCCAAGCGCAAGAATATTACAGATTTCCTAAAATCCGTGCGCGGGCATCCTTTTGAATATGATGCCAAGCTGGCGACGCTGAAAAGCATGAAGCGCGCCCTGTATTCGCCCCAGACGCTGGGCCATTATGGGCTGGCGAAAAAATTTTACGCGCATTTCACGTCGCCCATCCGGCGTTATCCGGATCTGGTGGCGCATCGTATTTTACAGGCCATGCTCACCCAGCATCGCTCTCCCTATGCGCATGCTGACCTGGCGACGCTCAGCCTTTCCTGCTCGCGGACCGAGCAGGTGGCGGAGACGGCGGAAAAGAACCTGCTGGAGATCAAAAAGTACCGTTTTTTGGAACAGCAAATTGTGCGGAGACAACCGCAGGTATATGATGCCATCGTCGTGCGTGTTAAAAATTTCGGATTATTTGTCGAACTGACCCAGCTGCAGGTCCAGGGTCTGGTACATGTGTCCACGCTGTCGCGTGAATTTGTCCGTTACGATGAACAGCGTCAGGTCTTACGGGCCGGCAAGGCGACCTTCGCTCCCGGTGATCGCCTGCGCGTTTTTCCAGTCCGCGTTGATTTTGACAAGCGGCAGATTGATTTTGCCGTTGTGGACGGTTCGCGTGCCGCCGGTGCGTCCGTCCCGAAAAACCGGCCGACCGGACAACGGGCGGGGGCGCAATTTCGACAAAAGCGACGGCGGCGGAAATAAGCTTGGTTCTGTTTTAATTTGTAATCGGCAAGGAAATGGTTTAACTTAATAAAACATAAGAGGGGGGGGTAAATGCAAGCATTTGTGGATCCGGATCTATGCACCGGCTGTGGGCTGTGCGTTGATACCTGCCCGGTGGTGTTTAAAATGGATGATGCCATTGCCAAGGTCATTGTCACAAGTGTGCCCGCCGAGGCGCTGGATATCTGCCGGCAAGCGGTTGATAATTGTCCGGTCGAAGCCATTAAAATCAAAGAATAAGCATGACTATTATCAACCAACTTTGGGCGGTGGGAAAAAAAATTCGAATCAAGCGCAAACCGCCCCAGGATTTGGTGGCCGTGGATTTTGATACGGATGCAGTGCGCTGTGTGCGTGTTAAACTGAACGTTGGCGAAATTGTGGTGACGGCCACGGATATATTGCCTGCCTTGGATTTCAGCAACGTAACGCAAGTCAAAGCTTTTGCACTGCCTAAAAGTATGGCGGCCCATTATGTCGCGATCTGCATCCCGGGATATGACGCCATCGTCAAGCTGTTAAATTTGCCGGGTGCTTTGAATGATCAGCTTGAGGAAACGATCCGTGAGCATATGGGTGTGGAAGGCGCCAGTCATCGGTTTGGTTATCGCATCATAAGCCAGACACATTCTGAAACGCGCTTGCTGACTGCGGCCATTCCGGAGTCCCAGGTTCAGGCAGCCTGCGCCATGTTCCCGGTTGGCCTGCCGGTTCCAATTACTGTGGAAATCGGCGGCCTTGCCGTGATTTCTGCTTTCATGCATGGTCCGGGCAAAGCTGCGCAGAATGAAGCGATAGGGGTCATTGAGTTTGGGGACCGCGCAACGTATTTTGCTTTTTTTAAAAAACTTGATCTGATTCTTATCCGGAAGTTTGATTTTGGCCGTTTCAACCTGCTGGATCGGATCGAAAAAAACATGGGGGTTGACCGCCAGACTGCCCGGAATGTTGTGCTGGACCGGTCCTTTGATATTTCCAATTTGGTCAAGGATTTGGCGGATCCGTTTGTCAAACAATTGGTCATATCCAAGCACTTTGTGGAGCGGCGTGAAAATTGCCATATTTCCAAGATCTATGTGGCCGATGATCCGCTGGTCTCGCATGATTGGCTGAATGAAATCAAGACGGCCCTGGGAGTTGAGGCCAGCACGTGGCAGCCGTTTGATGGTGTTAAAGTAATGCCTGGTGCGATTCCGGAAAAATTCGAAAAATGCCGGTCTCAATTTGCCGCGGCCATGGGCGCTGTTTATGCACTCTCCGAAGAAGGTCTGGCCGTGCCGGGCGGGTAAACCGGGAACAAAGAATCATGAATCTGCAAGTTGATTTAATGCTCGATGAGGAACGCCGTAGCGGCAGTTCGGTCAGCCAGAAGTTTGTTCTGCGCTTGGCGGCTTTTGTCATTCCGGTAATTTTGATCGGTTTGTTTGTGGCGCTTCGCGTTAATTATCATTCGGCCAAGCGCGATCGGGCAGCAATTGAGCAGGAAAAGGTGCGGGTTGACCCCGAGCACAAAAAAGTTATAGGCCTCGAAAAGGAATTTAAAAGTGCCCGGGATTTGAAGGCGGCTATTCAAGGGTGGAGTGACTCGCGGCTGGACGCCTACCGATTTTTGCGCGGATTACAGTACGCGACACCGCCAAGCATTCAGTTTACCCAATTAGGTCTAATCGAAAAAGTGGAAATGGCGGGAACTGCGTTTGGGCGGATTACGCGAGTTTCAATGAAAGGCAAAGTTGCCGGGGAACGCCCGGAGGCTGATGTGCAGCGTTTATCCCAAGCGCTGCAAAGCGAGCCGCCGTTTCAGGATATCGTGGCGCAGATCGAAGTTAAGCGCTTTGCCGCCTCGGCTGCGCTTGATGATCAGGGTGGCCGTGTTTTTGATATAGAGTTAATTTTGAAACCCCGGCTCCTGGACCGTCCGGCCACGCCGGGTTTAAAGTCCCGGTGAGAAGCATGTTGAGCTTGAGCCCTAAACTGGAAGATGAATGGCGGGGTGCATGTAATTGGTCAATAATTGCGCGTTGATCACGGGGTATCGGGTGCAACCAATGAATTTGACAAAAAAACAAATACAGTCATGGAGTTTGGCCGCGCTTGGCGGCGCCATGGTCTTTTTTTTACTCGTTCAGTTCGTTGTGGTGCCCATGGTCAGCTCCATGAAGGATGACCGTGAAAATACGCGTACTTTGCGGGAGCAGTTGGATAAAGCACGGGAAGTGATTAAAACGGGCGCGGATCTCCAGCGCAATCTTAATCAGAATCGTGCCGACATCCTTGCTTTGGCAACAAACATACCATTGCCCGTGCTTGGCAACTACCTGCTGGGACGGGAGCAGTATATTCGTTCCTGCTGTGCGGACTTGAATGTTCAGGTTTTAAGCGTGGCGGAATACAATGTGCAGGAAGTCACCGGCTGGAGCAGTCTGTTCAAGATTTATCGTGTGCGTGTGGCGGGGCACGCCGGGATCAACGAACTTGCGCGTTGCCTTTATAAAATTCAGGCGCGCAACCCTTTTACTTCCGTGACGGAAATCAGCGTTGTGTCCAAGGCCGAGAGTCCGTCTGTTCATGACTTTGAATTTGTGGTGGCGTGGCTGATCTGGGCTAATCCCGATAAACGCCCGGCATTTTTGCTGGAACCGGAACAAAAAATGCCGGGGCTGACTCCGGGGGTAAAAAAATAGGAATTTCAAAAAGGTAGGGATGGGCAACTTGCCGGCCAATTCGCATGGCAAAATGTGGCGGCCCAGGCGGGCCTGCCCGGCCACAGGAAACAGTTTCCCGGCGACTGCCGGGCCTAATTGAAAAACAGATTGTATGAATTCTTTGATGCCTTATATCGTTGTTGGTTTGCTGGGGAGCGCATTGGTTGCCGTTAACGCAGCCCCACAACCCAATTCCGGTGTTGCGACGACTAACGCGCGCGGCCGGGTCGTTGCCTCCGAGCTGGATTATGCCCTCACTTTAAATGATCCCTTCAGCCCTATTGGCTCTCGTTTGCCCATATCGGAAGGGCCGGCCGCGGTGGACGACGCATTGTCCTTTTCCAATAGTCCGCCGCCTATTATTGATCTAAAGGCCAAGGCCAAGGCCCTGTTGCGCGTTCGTGGCATCGTTAAACGCGGGAATACATATGTTGCTAATGTCAATGGATCCATTGTTCGTGCGGGCGATGAGGTTGGGGTTACGGTGGAGGGGCAGACGGTCATGTTTGTGATCCGTGACATTTCGCTGCAAAGGGTTCAAATTGAGCCGCGGTAAAGTTGAAGCGACGCGCTACCCCGTGGTTTTTTAAGCAGATTATATAAATATGCGCCAAACCGGGACTGATTTTTTGGCTACGGATATACATGTCACCCGGTTTTACAACTTTGCTTAAAGCCTTGGCGCTGAAGGCGACCGATTAATAATCCAATGGAATGCTATTGATCTTTGTCCTTGATGTAACCGCCTGAATTCATTAAATTCAAACAATGAACCGTGTAGCATGGAGGACCCTATGAAGATTTTGCGACCGGGATTATTGCTTGTTATGCCTTTTGTCTGCTTGGTCATGCTTTTGGCTTT
>CAYYBV010000024.1:10805-15093 GCA_964469675.1 uncultured Verrucomicrobiota bacterium | reverse complement strand
TGGAACGAATTACCGTATAGATGCCGCCCAGCTGCTGGCATACTTCCCAAGCCACTTCAAATAAGTAATCCGGGTCATTTAGTCCACTGGCTGGCGACTCCGCAGATCTTTTTTCCGTATGGGCATGCGACATGCTAACATTCCTCCGTAATCAGTTCTGCGTTTATACAGAATTAGCCATGTTCTATGGCTTGAACTAAGCCATGAATCTGATAACAGATTAATGATAATTCATTCTTCTACTTTCAAACAAGCTTAAATATTATTATCTTGATTGCGGGTTATTTTGGCGCTATGCTATGTGACAAAATATCTCATCATATTGGTGTGTGTTATGAAATCAGGTTTTTTAGACAAGTTGATCGAACGCCTGTCCAAGCTGGATCCAGAGAGTCTGCAGACCCAGTTCTTGCGGTTGACTCAAGAAAAAGGGTTGCTGGAGGCCGTATTTAATGCTTTGCACGAAGGAATTATCGTGTTGGATGGCCAGGGTTGTATCAATTATGCCAACAGTGCCGCGGCGAACCTGCTTGGGTTTTCCCTGCAAACCGCCACCAGGCAGCCCATTGCCCGGATCATCAAGGATATCGAGTGGGACCGCATCTTGGGGCTGGACGAAAAAGCGTGGGAGGAATTGATCAGCCGCGAAATTGAAATCAACTATCCCGTGCACAAGATTCTGAATTTTTATGTCATGCCCATTGCCCTGGTGGCCGATCAACGGCGCGGCGCCGTGGTCATCCTGCGCGATATTACTGATGCGCGCGAAAAGGAAGCGCGTGTGCTCAGCTCCGAGCGCGTGCATGCGCTCACGGTGCTGGCTGCGGGGGTCGCCCATGAGATTGGCAACCCCTTGAACTCGCTCCACATCCATTTACAGCTCATGGAGCGCGAGCTCCAAAACCTGCCGAAAGAAACCGGCGAAGCCTGCCGGGGCCTGGTCGGCGTGGCCCGCAAGGAAGTTGAGCGGCTCAATCTAATTATTACGCAGTTTTTGCGTGCCATCCGGCCGACCTTGCCACGCCTGGAAGTTTGTCGGATCGAAGAAATCCTGCAGGAGACCTTGACATTCATGCGTCCCGAAATCGAGAACCGCGACATTCTGGTGGAAGTCAAGTGCTCCGATCCCGTGCCGAAAGTTTCCGTGGACCGCAATCAGATCAAGCAGGTGTTTTTTAATGTAATCAAAAACGCCCTACAGGCCATGACCCAGGGCGGGTTGCTGACCATTACGCTGTTCAGCACTGACCGCTATCTGGGACTCTCCTTTAAGGATACCGGCAAGGGGATCTCGGCCGATGATCTCAGCCGCCTGTTCGAACCGTTCCGTTCCGATAAACGGCAGGGCACGGGCTTGGGCCTGATCATTGTTCAGCGGATCATGCAGGAGCATGGCGGCAAAATCGAGGTGCACAGCCAGCCCGGCACCGGTATGACGTTCACGCTTTTTCTGCCGCTGGATGAGCGGCGCATCCGCTTACTGAAGGCGCCGCGAAAGCCGCGCACGCCTGCCGCGCGCAAAAAAGTGAAGGGGGCCTTATGACCCGCCGCCCGGCCATCCTGATTGTCGAGGACGAAAAAAACACGCGCGCCGGTTTAGAACGTGCCTTGCGCCATAACTATGAGATACTCCTAGCCGACAGCGGCGAACGGGCCCTGCAAATGTTGGATGAAACGCCCGCGGATATCATTTTGAGCGATTTGCGCCTGCCGGGCATGGACGGATTGACGCTTATCAAGCGGGCTCTGGCGCACGATTCCCAGCCCATCTGCATTCTGCTGACGGCTTATGGCAGCATCGAATCCGCCGTCGAGGCCATGCGCTCCGGTGCTTACGATTTCCTGACCAAGCCCGTCAATCTGGACCAGCTCGAACTGATCCTTCAGCGCGCTTTGCGCTCGCGCCAACTTGAAGTGGAAAACAAAAGTTTGCGCACGCAATTGGATGACAAATTCGGGTTGGAAGCCATCATTGGCCAGGCCCCGGTAATGGAGGAGCTTTACAAGGTTATTCGGCAGGTGGCCCCTTCGCGCGCCACGGTGTTGATCCAGGGTGAAAGTGGAACCGGCAAGGAACTGGTGGCCAATGCCATCCATGGCCTCAGCCCGCGCGCGCGTGGGCCATTTATCGCGGTCCACTGCGCGGCCCTCCCGCCCACCTTGCTCGAAAGCGAATTATTCGGGCACGAAAAAGGTGCGTTTACCGGTGCTGTTGAGCGCCGGCGCGGTCGCTTTGAGTTGGCCGAGGGCGGAACCCTGTTTCTCGACGAAATATCCGAAATTGATCCCTCCACCCAGGTTAAGCTGTTGCGCGTGTTGGAGGAACGCAAGTTTGAACGTGTTGGCGGTCAGGCAACGCTTGACGCAGATATCCGCCTGATCACGGCGACCAATCGCGACCTGCGCCAGCTGGCCCAGTCTGGCAAATTTCGCCAGGATCTTTTTTTCCGGCTTAACGTGGTGACCATTACGGCGCCGCCGCTGAGGGACCGAATTGAAGATATTCCGCTTTTGGCCAGGCGTTTCATGGACGAGTTTGCGCGTGAAAACAACAAGCCGATTGACGAGATCACCTCCGAGGCGCTCAACGCGCTGACGGCCTATGCCTGGCCAGGCAATGTTCGCGAGCTGCGCAACGCGATTGAACGCATGATTGTTATGGCGCATAGCACAAAACTTACCGCACACGATTTGCCAGCTATTATCCGGGATAATCCTAAGGGCGCACCCGGCGCCGAAAGCAAAGTTAATGCCTCGCTCCGCGACGCGAACCGGCAGATGATCGTCACGGTATTGGAAGCCAATCATGGCAATCGCACCAAGGCGGCCCGACAATTGGGCATCAGCCGTCGTACCCTGCATCGCAAACTGCACGAGTTCGGGTTGCCCGCGCGGCGCGTCCAATCGACAGCCAAACTGCCCGCGGAAGGCAAAACGCCTTACGGTTAATCCAATCCAGAATAATCAAAGGCGATTGATGGCGCAGGGTGCTTTCATTGTCTGTCCCGGCTTGACCAGGGGGGGGACGATGTCCCCCGACCTCGCCCAATTTTTAGTTTTTTTGATATTGACAAGTTCTCGAAAAGTGACATAATTCCTAAAAATGGATTGTGCAGTTTATGTGATCAGTGAATGGCATTTATGGGAGAATCACAATGATGTCGCGCGCCCCATCCAGATTAGCCATAATCACGCTGGTTGCCCTGCTCGTCAGCGGTTTAGCTGTAATAAGCGGCGCACAAGGCACCAATCGCTATAATACAGGTGGAAGTTATTCTGTTGGCGCGCCGACCAATACCCGTTTCCTGATGACATTGACGACGACTAATGTTGATAACCCAGGCGATAACAACATAGTCTGGTCGCATTCAGGCGGCTATATGGCTACGGATCGGACACCGCCGGGTGGCGGCGCCTCACGCATCAACCTGCTCGGTTTTAGCAAAACGGGCAGTATCACCAACCTTGGCTTTCGGAGTGGCGGTGGTGCCTTGACGGTTTATGCCAACATCACAGATTTTACCGCGGATGATGCCCGCGTATTATACCCAAACGCTTCAGATACGTTCGGAACCAAGTGCAAACTGTTGAGTTGTACGACTACCGGGGCCATTGATGTGCGGGAATTTTTCAAAGACCCGCTGACTAATTTTCATGTTTATTCACCCAGCGTCATTTATGACCCTGTTGCCAACAAAGAGCGCCTGCTATTTGTAATGTCAACCAATGACAGTACCTATCCCACAATGGGAGCAAACAATTCCTTTCGTTGGAACGTATGGACCGTGACCTATGAGCGCGGCGGGGTTCCAAACTGGAATGATAAAGTTCAACTTACTGCGTTTACAAACAAAGTGGTGATCAAGTCGGCCAAATGGTGTCCCGAAATCGGCACCAACTATCAACCGCTTGTCAATCGTTATGCTTTGTTAGCGCAACAGTCGGGAGATTTGTATGTGTTTACCGGCGTTAGGGATATCCTGTCTGCTGCCGCCGTGGCACCGTCTAATTTTGTTGCCGAACGATTCAGCATGCGGGAGGCTGATGTTAGTGGTAGCTCACAGATGTCCTGGACATTTGACGGTAATTTTTTGATGTATGGAGTGGATGATGGGCCTCCCGGACCTCAGGCCACACAGCAGCTATTTTCCGTCAGGAGTGAAGGCCCGGATACCAACCGCGTGCCATTTGTTGTGCCCGGGGATGTCGTTGCCAAAAGTAAGCAGTGGTTGTGCATTTCGCCCAATGGCATGCGGGCGGCTTTTACGGTTGATAAGCGTGTTATGAT
>CAYYBV010000024.1:0-10795 GCA_964469675.1 uncultured Verrucomicrobiota bacterium | reverse complement strand
GAGTGCCGGTTCAAATAATATCATTACGGCTGGCAGTTACACCCGCGTGCTTATCCCGGGTGAAGCCTTGCCGCCGACAAACGGGGGGCTGACCAATTTTACCTTTTCCATATTAGAGCCTACGGAGCTGAATACCAATAAGTTCCCTACGGAGTTTGTTGGCAATGCCCGCGAGTTTAGCGTGAGCGGCGTGGATACCCAGGTCAACTTTACGACGAATGTGACAATGTCGCTCCATTTCGAGGAGTCCGACGTTCCGGACGGTGTCGCCGAGACCAATCTATCCATCTTCCTATACAATCCGACCAACGTGCAGGCCAGCCACACCGGCACCTGGTCCCAGGTCCAATCCTCGGTGGACACCAATACGCATTATGTAACTTCCAGCAACATTCAGCATTTTTCGATCTATGCCCTTGGCGCCGGATTGGGCGTACCGTCTGCGCCGACCGGCTTATCCGCCAGCAAGGGGGCGTACGCCGATCGCGTGTCCATAGCGTGGAATGCGGTAAGCGCGGCCACGGGATACAATTTATACCGGCATACGGTTGATAATACGAACGGGATTACCGCGCTTGTCTCCGGCCTGACCGACGCGACTTACAGCGATGCGTCCGTGACGGTGGGCACGGTCTATTATTATTGGGTTCAAGCCGTAAATGCCGTTGGCGATAGTCCCTTCAGTGTTAGCGATAGCGGCTATGCCACGGCGGCACTCACCGCACCCGATGCGCCGGCAGGATTATCCGCCAGCAAGGGATCATTTACCGATCGTGTGCGTTTAGCGTGGAACGCCGCGGCGCGGGCGGCCGAATATGAAATTTGGCGCAATACGGCCAATGACAGTTCTGCCGCAGTCAAATTGCCGTCCAGCACTTCCGAGACATTGTTTGATGACACGAGCGCCGGCGCAGGTACAAATTATTACTACTGGGTCAAAGCGAAGAATGCGGCGGGCACCAGCGCTTTCAGCGCTGGCGATTATGGCTATGCTTCGCAGACGATTGTGGCGCCACCGGCGCCATCGGGGGTTTCGGTTTCGAAGGGGTTGTACACGGACCGTATTCGAGTTACTTGGAATGCATCTGTGGATGCAACGAGTTACAAGGTTTATCGAAATACAACCGATAGCTCGGCAACCGCAGACGAATTCATCGAGGCGCCGGTAGCGGCCGAATTTGATGATTTTAGCGCAACCTCGGGAAATAATTATTATTACTGGGTTAAAGCCGTGAACGCCGCGGGCGCGAGTGCTTTCAGCGCTTCAGACAGCGGGTATCTTGGGGTCGTCGGGCCGCTGATCACGGCCAATGGCTTGGTGGGCCATGTGTCTGTTAATAGCGGTGATTTGGTCACGGTGGCCGTGCAGATGATGAATATGGATGCTTATTTTGGTTTTGAAGTTGACTGGTGGGTCATCGCCTGTGCGAATGGATCTTGGTATTACTTGGGCAGTCAATGGACGCCGTTTAATGGTGACGTGGCGTATTGCCGCCCTGTGCATCAGGGGGCTCTTTGCGATCTGGCCCCTTATACAGTGTTGAATATGGTGTTGCCCCGCGGGACACATCGCATCTGGTTCGCCGTTGATTATCCCATGGATGGCGTCTTAAACCTGCATGGTACGCTGCGGATGGATAACGTGACCGTTGTCGTGCAATAATCCGGGCTTACAGAGCAATGTTCCACTCCCGCAGCTTCGGCAGGGCGGCGGTGTGGGTCAGGTCAAACCAGATGGGCGTCAGCGACACCAGCCCTTCGTCCAGCGCTTGGATATCAGTTCCGGCGCGGTCCCCGGTGATCTTCAGCTCGCCATCCATCCAGTAATAGGTGTCCCCGCGCGGATTGGTCCGCTTGTGAAAAATTTCGGCGAACCGCGAGCGCCCCATGCGGGTCACCGCTATGCCCTTGAGTTTGTTCAGCGGCCGGTTGGGCACGTTGACGTTGAGCAGGGTGTCCGCCGGCAGGCCGCGGGAAACAATTTCCTGCGTAAGCCGTTGCGCGACGTGCGCGGCCGTTGCCCAGTGCGGTTTCTTAAACGTTGCCAGTGAAATTGCCATGCTTGGGATGCCGAGAATCGCGCCTTCCGTGGCGGCCGAAACCGTACCGGAATAAATCACGCTGATGCCTGCGTTTAGACCCAGATTGATGCCGCTGATGATCAGGTCCGGCGGCCGCGCCAGCAGCACCGTGACCGCCAGCTTGATGCAATCGGCCGGGGTGCCGTCTACGGCGTATCCCTCGAAATGTGCATTGCGCCGAACGGACTTGATTTTAATCGGGTCCGAGAGCGTTATGGCGTGGCCCACGGCGCTCTGTTCGGTATCGGGTGCGATTACGCTAACCTCGCCGATTTCCCGTATAGCCTCGTGGAGCGCCATGATCCCGGGCGCGTAAATGCCGTCATCGTTGCATATTAAAATGTGTGGTTTCATTGTGTTCGATGCCTAGGCCGGCAGAATAGCACGGTATAGGATTTAGGCCAGCGGTTTTTTGCTTTTGTTTCTGGATATCATATAAAAGAAAGGATATGATTTATAAAAGTAAGGCCGAAATGCGTGATAACACTGGCAATGGAGCGGGCAAGATATGTGGGAATATACAGATAAAGTGCTGGATCACTTCCGTAACCCGCGGAACGTGGGAACCTTGGAGAACCCGGATGGCGTGGGTGAAGTCGGCTCCATGGCCTGCGGTGACGCGCTAAAGCTGGTTTTCAAGCTGGATAAGTGCGGGCGCATTGCGGACGTCAAGTTTCAAACCTTCGGCTGCGCCAGCGCCATTGCCTCCTCTTCAGCCCTGACCGAGATGATCAAGGGGCTCACCCTGGCGGAAGCTGAAAAAATCACCAACCAGGACATTGCCGATTTTCTGGGCGGCTTGCCGGATCAGAAAATGCACTGTTCGGTCATGGGGCGCGAGGCGCTGGAAGTAGCCATTGCAAACTATCGCACCGGCAAAACCTCAAAGAAAATTCTGGAAGGCAAGGTCGTTTGCCACTGCTTCGGCGTGACCGAGGATGAAATTGCGCTGGTGGTCCGCGAAAACCGGCTAACGACCGTTGGGCAGGTGACCAACTTCTGCAAGGCGGGTGGCGGGTGTGGCAAATGCCGGAGTGACATCGAGGCGATCATCGCCCGAATCCGTGGCGCAGATTCGGTTGACCCCGTAGCGCCGAAACCGGTCCAGCGCCTGACCACGCTCCAGAAGATCAAGCTGATTGAGGAAACCATTGCGAAGGAAATTCGGCCCGCGCTCAAAAAGGATGGCGGCGACATCGAGCTGATAGACGTAGTGGATAGCCGCGTGTTGGTGGCCCTGCGCGGGATGTGCGCCAACTGCCAGGTGGCAAGGTTTACCCTGAAGGATGTGGTCGAAACCAAGTTGCGTGAATTTGTGGCGCCGGACCTTGTGGTCGAGGAGGCTCCTCAATGAGAAACGTGTATCTGGATAACAACGCCACCACCCAGCCGGCACCAGAAGTGATCGAGGCCATGTTGCCTTTTTTTACGGAGCTGTGGGGGAATCCCTCCAGCATGCACGTATTCGGCGGCCAGGTACGCCGTTACGTGGAACAGGCGCGCGCGCAGGTGGCCGGATTGATCGGTGCGGACCCCTCCGAAATTATATTCACAAGCTGTGGCACGGAAAGCGACAACATGGCCATTCGCGGTGCGGTCGAGGCCGCTTCCGCGCCGGTCAACCTCATCACCACCCGTGTCGAGCATCCGGCCGTTTTGGAGCCATGCCGCATGCTAAAGGAGCGTGGCGTTCCGGTCATTGAGCTGGAGGTGGATGGTAAGGGCCAGATTCGGCTTGACGATTTGCGCCTGGCCTTGCGCCGGGGCCGCGCTGTGGTCAGCCTGATGTGGGCCAACAACGAGACCGGCGTGATTTTTCCGCTGTCCGAAGCCACGGAGCTGGTCAAGGCTGCCGGCGGGATTATGCATACCGATGCCGTCCAGGCGGCAGGCAAACTGCCGATTGATGTAAGACGTTTGCCGGTGGACTTGCTTTCACTTTCCGGCCACAAGCTGCACGCGCCCAAGGGCATTGGGGTGCTGTTCATTCGCCGGGGTACGCGCGTTCATCCTTTACTCATGGGTGGGCACCAGGAGGGCGGTAAGCGGGGCGGCACCGAAAATGTGCCGTACATTGTCGGCCTGGGACGCGCCTGCGAACTGGCCGCCCGGAAGCTGGAGGACGAAACGACGCGCGTGGCGGCCTTGCGCGATCGTTTGCAGGCTGGCATTCGGCAGGCGTGTCCGGATGTGCGTGTGAACGGCGACGAAACACACCGCCTGCCCAACACGCTCAACATCAGCTTCCAGTATATTGAGGGCGAATCTATTTTATATCACTTGAGCGATTGTGGGATAGCGGCCTCATCCGGTTCAGCCTGTACATCGGGGTCGCTGGAGCCATCGCACGTAATCCGGGCCATGGGCGTGCCGTTCATGGCGGCGCATGGTTCGATCCGGTTCAGTCTCAGTCGCTATAATACGGCCGCAGATATCGAATATGTCTTGGAAAAACTGCCGCCGATCATTAAAAAACTGCGGGCAATTTCACCTTTCGCCCCGCCATGACGCCACCACGCAATATGGTTGACGAAGACTACTTGATTATTGTGGAAATTCCCGATTTGTGGTCGTGAGCTATTTGGGCGGGTTTAAACCTCAAGGCGGTTAAATGTTGCATAAACTATATGTTGTTGACCGGTAAATGTTGCTTCATTAAAATAAAAAAATATGAATACTATGTTTTTTTTCTTGCCAATGTTCCCTCAGGCGGATCTTGTGGATGCCTTCCTGCGCGCCAATACAGCCGGCAAGGCGCTGGTAGTCCTGCTCTTGATCGGGTCAGTGCTGGCCTGGTCCATCATGGTGACCAAGTTCAGGGAATACCGCTGGGCCTATCGCGAATCAAAGCGGTTTTTGGCGATTTACCAGGGCGCGGCGCAGCCCCTGTCGCTGATCATGAAGCGCCAGAATTTCCCCGGCTGTCCACTATACGCAATGTACCATGCGGCTTGTCGGACGCTGCACGGCCTGATCGAGGCGCGCGGGATTAACCCGTCCGCGTGGTTTAGCGGCCAGCCGGACGCCTCCATGCCGAAGCTGAACGATGCGGATATGAAAATCGTGCGCAATATCATTGATCAGACCGTGGATGAGCAGGTCATCCATATGGAAAAAAATGTCGTCGTTCTGGCCACGGCCGTGACGGCCGCGCCATTCATCGGGCTGATGGGGACGGTATGGGGGGTCATGGATGCTTTCGGCGGGCTGGCCATCCAGGGTACGGCGACGCTTTCGGCCGTAGCCCCGGGCATTTCCGGCTCGCTGATCGCGACACTTGCCGGCTTGGTCGTGGCGTTGCCGTCGCTGATCGGTTACAACATGCTGACAAGTCGCATCCGTATTCTGAGCACGATGATGGAGCATTTTGCCGAGGAGCTGATGGCGGATTTTGAACGGCATAGTCTCCAAAAATAGGCGAGGAGCCAATTGTGACCAGACGAACCAGGACAACACTCCGCACAGTCGGCGAAATTAATCTGGTTCCCATGCTGGATTTCGCCTTCCTGCTCCTGACCGTCTTTCTGATCACCTATCCGCTGATGGAGCAGGGGGTGCATGTGAACCTGCCCCAGGGCAAGGCCTCGGAGCTTAAGCCGGACCGCTCCCGGACCGTGAGCGTGCGTTTGGACGGCGCTATTTTTCTGGATAACCAGCCGATAACAGAAAGCCAGATGGCGGCGGAAATGAATCGCCTGGGCAAAACCGATCCCGCCATCACGGTGTTTGTGCGCGCGGATAAGGACCTGAAATACAGCCGGGTCATGGATGTCATGCGCATCCTGCACGCCGCCGGTCTCAGCAAGATGGCGCTGGTATCCCAGGCTGAATAACCCCGGGGCAAAAAGCGCGCCATGAAGAATGCCTACCTGCGTAACATGATGATCAGCGTGGCGGTGCACCTGGCCTGTGTGTACATCCTGATCGCATTTTCGCTGGCCTCCTGTCACGCCCGGCGCCCGCCCAAGGACTTGGCGTTTTTTGTCGATTTTCAACCGGGCCCGCCACCGGCGCCCGCTCCGGTATCGGCGGTGGTGCAAGCCCAACAGGCACCCGTGGCGCCGGAACCGGCGGATGTTCCCGAATTAATTCCGGAGCCGCCCAAGCGCGAAGCCACCCCGCCTAAAAAGATTACGACCGAAGATGTGCGGAAGGCCAAGATCGAGATAAGCACCAATTTGGTTCGGCGCGCAGCCACTGGCGCCAGGCGGCCGGCCAAACAATTATCCACCGCCGAGATTCGCAAGATGCTGGGAAGTGCCGTGGAGAAAGTCGGTGCTTCATCGTCCGGGGCGTCAGTTTCTGCCGGAGTCCCGGCTGGCGTATATGGTACCGGGTCTGGTTCCGGTGAAGCCACGCCTTATGGCTGGTATCTGGCCCAGGTGCGCGCAATCATGTACGATGCCTGGCAGCAACCGAGCTTGTCAGCGGCCAGGCGCGGCCTGGTAACGCGGGTCCTGATTCGCGTCCGGCAGGATGGCCAGATTGTCCAGAAAAAAATGGACGACTCATCCGGCAACGAACTTATGGATGCAACCGTTATGAAGGCCGTGGAATTGGTTAAAAGTTTACCGGCGTTGCCCTTTGGCTTTGGTGGGGAATACAAGGACATTACGATTGATTTTGAGCTGGAAGACACGGCGCCGTAGGGCGGACAACGGATGCTGGATAATGGACGACGCGCTTGGTTGGATAAACGACATGCAACCAAGCATCAAGGGCGCCACTTTTCCCTGTTGTTTTATAAACTATCTTGCCGATCCTATCCGGCAGCGTTATTGCTTTCGGCCGCTTTTGGATAAATTTTTTGCGCGCACTTGGGGCAGAGGCCGTGGGTGAACACGGCGGAGGAATTTTGCTCGATGTAAGCTTCCACTTTGTGCCAGTAGCCTTTGTCATCCCGAATCTGTTTACAGGCGGCGCATATCGGCAATAAGCCGGTCAATGTTTTTACTTCGGCCAGTGTCTCCCGAAGTTTGGCGATTAACAGGTCTTTTTGCAAGAGCGTCCGTTTGCGTTCGATCGCGTAGTGGATCGAGCGCACCAGCATGGTGTAATCCACCAAGCTTTTCACCAGGTAATCCTGCGCGCCTTCCTGGACGATTTGGATAGCCATTGCCTGGTCGTCCATGCCGGTAAGCACAATGATGGGCATTGTCGGAACGTACTTCGCCAGCCGGGCAAATGTTTCGTAGCCTGAACTATCCGGCAGGGTCAGATCGAGAAGCACCACGTCGATCTCACCGCGCTCCAGGGCTTCCAGGCCGTGGGCCATATTGTCTGCGTGCCGGATGTTAATCGTATTTCCGGGTTCTTCCCTCAGGATTTCCATGATAAGTTGGGCATCAGCCGGATTGTCTTCGATTAAAAGCACCGTATTGTTTTTTTTAGTCATGTTAATTGCTTTCTTTATCCATTTTGCGACGGGATTACCGGTGTCGGGGTAACCATTAGGCAGAAACCAAGTTTTTTCAGCGCTTCGGTAAAATGTTCGTATGCGATTGGTTTGGTAATGCAACAGTTACAGCCGAGCTTATAACAGTTTTCGATTTCCCGCGGATCGTTTGTCGTCGTCAGCATGATAATCGGCAGATCATGCCATCGTTGATCGGTCTTGATGCGGCGCAGTGCCTCCAGTCCGTTCATTTTAGGCATCACGATATCCAGAATCAGGAGCAAGTCACGGTCGCTAGCCGGGCAGGCCCGTTGTCCTTCGGCGGTCAAATATTCCCATAGTTCCTGGCCATCATGGAAACGTATAATTTTATTAGCCACGCCGACGCTGCGCAGTTGTTCCAAAATCAGCTCAGCGTGGCCATCATCATCCTCGGCAAGCAGAATGATGATATCGGCATGCCCGGAGGTCATAATCATGTATCCTTTGCGATTGCCGGCAAAGCCACGAAAAACCGACTGCCTTTGCCGATTTGTGACTCCACCCATACTTTGCCGCCGTGCCGCATTACAATCTGTTGAACCGCCGTCAAGCCGATGCCATCCCCGCCCTGCGGGTTAAGCCGGCAAAACAAGTCCCATATTTTTGGCTGATCTTCCGGGGCCAGGCCAATCCCGTTATCCTCGATGCAATACACGGCGTATGCATCATTGTTCCGGCGTTGTCCGCCATGGTTCTTGCTCCAGACCCGTACGTGCAGGGGCCGGTCGGGATCACGGTATTTGACGGCATTGTCCAGCAGGTTTGCAAAAACCTGGCTGATCAGCGCTGCATCAGCCCGGCAGTCTGGCAGAGTATCCACTGTGACCTTGGCGTCGGCGGTCCGAATCTGGAATGCCATGGCCTCCAGCACAGTGCGCAACAGGACGTTCATGTCCAGTGGTTGGAGTACCAGTGGCGCGCGGCCCAGTCGTGACAGCTGCAGAAGGCCTTGAATCAAGCTATTCATTTTTGCCACGCCGGCATTGATGAACTTTATTGCTTGCATGGCTTTTTCATGGGATGTGTCGAGTGCCAGCCGCGCATCGTCCGGCAGGGCGGTGTCCGCCAGAATGCGCATGATCGTGTCCAGGGCCTTGTTCAAGATTTGATTGAACCCCTGGATGTTGACCAGCGGCGAGCGCAGGTCGTGCGATGCGATGCGAATGAATGTTTCCAGCTCTTGGTTGGCCAGCGTGAGTTCGGCGGTGCGCGCTCGAATGCGTTTTTCCAGGCTTGCATTCAGTCTGCGGATCTCATTTTCCGCCTGCTTGCTCTCGGTAATATCTCGGATGGTTGCCTGGAGGAAGACGCAATTATTATGCTCGAGCCTTGATAATAACACCGTTGAAGGGAACAATTCTCCGTTTACCCGCCGGTGGGTCCACTCGAAAAAGTTTGAGCCATTACGCATTGCCTGCGCAATCATTTCTTTGGCCTTCTCGTCCGATGCGCGCCCGTCCGGCTGGATTTTTGGGGATAATTGCCAAGGCTCATAGGTGGCGAATTCCGCCTCGTTCTTTACCCTGAACATTTTTAGCGCGGCCGGGTTGCTCGTTGTGAAATTCCAGAGCGGCGGCGCAATGGTTATGATCGCGTCACGCGATCCTTCAAAGAGCAGGCGATACTTTGCCTCGCTTGCCGGAAACGTTTTTTCTGCCGGCCCTGTTTTTCCCGGTTTGCGGTAATTCTTGATTAACGGTGGCTTCTTTCGTCGCCGTTTTTTAGGCCGGCGCCGGAGCTTGGCGGCAAGTGGCGATTGTGGAGCGTTTGTTTTCATGATAGCACGGGATAATTATGAATAATCATACCCATACTAAAACCGTATAACCCCCGTATTAAGTCCTCACTATCAGTGAATGATATAATTGAAACTGCAGAATGTCAAGTGGTTATCGCGTCTTTGTGGCGACTTCGCATGGCGGTGTCATTCTTGCTTCAACGCACAAGCGTCGCGAATTGGGTAAACGGATCACGTGTGATCCAGCCGTTGCCCCGCCTTGTGCGGCCGGGCTGGCATTCCGGCCGCTGCCTTTTGGATATGTCTGTACCATTATGGACTGACTAATAAATCGTGCTTCGTCAGTTGCTTCCCGCTTTCAGGGATATAGCCCTGGGCGACTTCGGGAGGCTCAGCTCGGTTGGCCTGTATCCTTGGGTAAATGTTGTTATGCCGGTGTGGCATATAGGCCATCTGGACGGGGTGCGCCATGTTTAAAGATGTGCGCGGTTCCAATTTATGGGCCTATGTCGTTGGTGCCTTGCTCCCAATGATAGGAGGCGTGCGTGGTAAATACCTGACAATCCACGCGATCAACGGAATCAACAGGAAATAACACGCTGCTGCGGTAATAAATACCGCCCGCAGACCGAATATGCAGGCCAGCGCGCCACTGACCAGCGGTGCGGTCATCCAGCCCAACGAGCGGGCAGTCACGGCCCATCCGAAAATGAATCCGCGCGATTTTACCGGTGTGGTTTTGGCCAGCCATATCTGGAAAACCGGATCTAGCCCGCCCGCACAGAAGACCGCACCAAAGCGCCCAATAAAAAGCTGAGCAAACCCGTGCGAGAATCCGACGACCAGCATCATCAATCCCGCGCCGCAGGCCGCAATCTTGGCAATGCGCGGCGGCGCGATCCGGTCGGCAATGCGCCCGATAATTGGTCCGGCCATTAACCCGGCAATACCGCACGTTGCCGAGAGTGAGCCGGTCCAGAACGCGGCGCCTTTCAAGGAGCCATGAATTTCCTGGACCAGCAACGGCAACCATGCGCCATCGAACCACAACACAAATCCCACGGCCGCCATCAAGGCCAGGATAGGAATGGCCGGGCCGATTTTACCCCAGAACATCCGGACCCGGTTTTCTATCGAATCACCCTCTTCTTCAATTGGGCGCACAAATTTTTCGTGCGTGCCCAACAGGATCAGCAACCCGGCCAGCAGCATGAATGCGCTGGAACATAGGAATGCCGCGCGGTAACCGAACAACTCGGCAAACAGGCCGCCTACAAAGGCACCGCACATGCTGCCGGAAAAAATAGCGGCGCTAAGCGTGCCCAGGACCATGCCGTTGTGTTGTTGCGGACTTTGCACGGAGACAAACGTCTGGGCGGCAGTTGATGTGCCGGTCAGCGCGCCCTGCAGAAAGCGTAGCACAAGCAGCACTTGCACGTTGGGTGCCAGGCCCATCAGGCCCAGTACGAGCATCCCGGCGAAAGTGGCCCGTAAGAGCATGATCCGCCGGCCATACCGGTCGCCCAGGGCGCCCCAAAT
>CAYYBV010000023.1:14205-15339 GCA_964469675.1 uncultured Verrucomicrobiota bacterium | reverse complement strand
TAACGCATTGAGCATTATCATAACCCCGTTTTTTACAAATCGCGCACCCAGTAGACGGAAATATAAGAACACGTTAGCGCATATCGTTTTTTGAACAGTTATATTTTGCCACAGATACGGATTGACCTATTCAGGGAAATTGACCGATGGCCCACAAGCAATGCCTTTACTTTTTGCTTTTTTTTATCACGGCCGGCCGCCTGGCCATTGGCGCAAGCGAAACGCAGGAAACGGAGCTTTGGACCATCTGGAGCTTGCAGACCAATAATCCCGCCCAGCACGCCAACATCCTGGCCGCCTGCCAAAAGATGCAAAAAACATCGCCAAACAGCTCGCTGCTCCCGGTAGCCCAAGGACTGGCCGCCTGGCACAGCCTGCAACTTGGCAAAACAAACGAAGCTTTTGCCATCCTGGAAAATATGGTCAAAAACCCGGCCCCGGCAGCGGCTCCGGCCCCGACAGTAGCAACCTCGCCAACAGTGGCAATGGTCGGCGCCGAAATGGGCCGGCGCTGGCTGACGCGGCTTGACCACAAAAAGGTACAGGATGCCCTGGCGGTTTATTATCGTGACAACGTCGAATTCCCCGACACGCTGCAAACGCTGAAAACATCGTTGAAAAAAACGCCCATTCCATGGACCGACCGCTGGGACGCGAGCTGGGAATATAAGCTCGCATTGTTTGCCACGATTAAAGGGCCACGCGGCCAGCGCTATATTTTACAAAGTAAAACACTCTTGGCATCATCGGACTTAGGCCTGGCCCTCAAGCAGCCATATGCCGGGAAAATACTGCTTAAGCCGATTTCCCTGACCGTTTCAAGCACCGGTGCCCAGAACGTATTCTTCAAAATTGCGGATGATCGGCCGGACAAAATTCTATTATCGGAAGGCGGCCGGGCAGCCGGCGTCACCCTGGCTTATATCGGCATCAAGATCCTGATCCTTTGTGACGGCGATCATTGGCGGGTCTTGGCTAACCCCGCCCGTTAAAGCTTTTCAGGAGATATTATGGCGACCGGCATCAGCAAGTTTTTAAAACCGCAGGAATTGCACCGCCTGGGACGCATGACCATCCAGTCGCGCTACGTCGTGGAAGGCACCCTCGCCGGGCGGCACCGCAGTCCGCTCAAGG
>CAYYBV010000023.1:12979-14195 GCA_964469675.1 uncultured Verrucomicrobiota bacterium | reverse complement strand
GGCGCCAGCTCCGAGTTCGCCGATCATCGTGCGTATGTTGCCGGCGACGATCCCAAGCATCTGGACTGGAAGGTGCTCGGCCGCACCGACCGTTATTACGTCCGGCGTTACGAAGACGAAACCAACCTGCGCGTCTATCTGGTGGTGGACCGCAGTGCCTCCATGGGCTACACAAGCGGTCCAATGGTAAAATATAGCTATGCCTGCCAGCTTGCCGCCGCCATTGGCTACGTCGTGGTCAAGGCGCGCGATTCGGTCGGACTGTATCTGTATTCCGACCACATTGATCGCCAGGCCGGCGCACGCAATTCGTTCGCGCATTTGAACAACCTGCTGACATCGCTGGCCCAAAACCAGCCGGGCTCCACCACCCAAACGGCCAAAACCCTGCACCAGATTGCCGAAGCTGTCCGGCGGCGCGCCTTGATTATCCTGTTTTCCGACCTGCTTGACGATCCACCCGAGATCATCCGGGCCCTCGCCCATTTCCGCAAGCAGCACCATGACGTCATTATTTTCCATGTCCTGGACCCGGCCGAACTGGATTTTACATTCAAGCAGGGCGCCCAGTTTGTCGACCTGGAAACGGGCGAAAACATTATCGCCGATCCGCGCGGCATGGCCGCCGAATACCGCAAGGTATTCGGCGCATTCCTGGAACAGTACCGCAAACCTTGTGCGGAAATGAACATTGACTACCGGCTGGCGCGAACGGACCATGATGCGGCGATGTTCATGCGCTCTTTTCTGGAAGAACGGAAAAATTTGTCAAAGTAGCATGGCAACTAGAGTCCGAATGAAAAAAACCGCCACATTACGAAAAAAAAATTGCATGCCGAAATGCATTCTGACGGCTGATTTCTTTACGCCTTGTTGAGTAAGCCATGTGGTCATTTCTTAATCCATTATTTCTGTCGGCATTGGCGGCCGCGCTGATTCCTCTGGTTTTGCACTTATGGCAACGCCAGCGGATCGTGATCGTGCCATTCAGCACCGTGCGTTTCCTCAAGCTTGCCCAAAAACGTCACTCCAACCGCATGCGCCTGGAAAACATCCTGCTCTGGTTGCTGCGCACACTGATCCTGATCCTATTGGCCCTGGCATTCGCCATGCCGATTATGCGGGTCACTTCGCTGCGCCAAATCGTCGGCACCAGCCGGCGTGATGTCGCCATCGTGTGGGACACCTCCTACAGCATGAATTATGTTTCCGGCCA
>CAYYBV010000023.1:8017-12969 GCA_964469675.1 uncultured Verrucomicrobiota bacterium | reverse complement strand
CGAAGGGCTGAGCCGTGGCGACCGTGTCTGCCTGTTCCTGGCTAATGATGACGTCACCCCTCTGATCGAACAGCCCACCACCGACCTGGGCATGGCCCTCTCGCAAGTCCGGGCGCTGGAATGCGGCACCACTTCATCACAGCTGCGCCCAGCCATCCTGATGGCCCTCAGCGTGCTGAAAGAATCGGGCAAACGCGACAAGGAACTCTATATTATCACCGACGGCCAAAAGCTGCCCTGGAACTCTTTCAACCCCCTGTCACAACCCGCCCCCATACCGGCCCAAACTAACCAGGCTGATCAGGCCGGCACGACCAACACGGCCACGGAGAAAGTTTCCGCTCCGGCCTGGAATGCCAAGGACGTTGACCGGGATATTTCAATTTTCGCCATTCTGCTGGGCGTCTCCGCCCCGGAAAACGCCGCGCCGCTCAATCTTAAAATCACGCCCACGCTGCTGATGGCGGATACACCTGGCCAGATCGTGGTGGACCTGGGCCATACCGGTCCCGAACAGACCCTGACGGTTTCCCTGGCCGTTGATGAACAGGCCGCCAGCCAGCGCTCCGTGACGGTGGGCAAAGACGGCGGCGCCCCATGCGCCTTTGCCCTGCCGGCACTCACGCTGGGCACACACACGGCGCGTATCGAAACCGCGCCGGACGGTATAACGCTGGACAACGCATTTTACTTCATCATGCGCGTGCATGAAAAACTGCCCGTCCTGTGCGTGGGAACCGAGCCGGACACTTTTTTCCTCATGCGCGCGCTCAACCCCAGCGATACGGCCACGACCATACGCGCCCAGCGCGTTGACCCCGAAAATTTCAGCAGCGACCGGCTGGCCGAATATGCCTGTGTCTTCCTGTGTAACGCGCTGCCGCTGACCGGCCAGGCCATGGTCACTCTGGAACAATATGTCCAGCAGGGCGGCGTCATGGTCATTTTCCCGGGAGATCGCGCGGCCCCGGCTGATTACGCCAACTGGACTTGCCTGCCGGCCATACCCAAGTCGGTCATGGATTTCGGCGCGGACGCCCGGCGGCGGACGCTCAGCCTGGTCAAGCGCGGCGACACACTCTTTCAGGGCATGAAAATACCGCCGGGCACATATCCAAGCGTAGCGGCCAACCGTGAACTGCAATGGGGCAAACCCGCCGGCGTTGCGGATGTAGTTATCAGCATGGATCAAGAAGCCCCCTTCCTCTTGCGCCGGAAGGTCGGCAAGGGCCATGTGCTCTTTTTTGCTGTTTCCGCAGACCGCCGCTGGAGCAATTTGCCGCTGTCACCTTTTTTCCTGCCGTTAATCCACCAGATCGTGCATTACAGCGCCGGCGAGGAGCAAAATACACCCTTCGTCTGGACGGGCCGCAACCTGGCGCTGGCCGACATCATGGCGCCGCTGCCACCCGAGGCGGAACTGCTCGACCCGGCGGGCCGGCCGGTGCCGCTCAACCCTTTAAAAACCGGACAGGACAAGGCCCTGGGCATCGAGGCCATCACGATTCCCGGCGTCTACACAACCCGGGCCGGTGGCGGAAAACCAGCTCCGGCGTTTGCCGCAAATGTCACCCGCGTTGAATCGGACTTGACCCGCCTGGCCCGGTCCGACGTATCCGCCAGCACCGGGCTATCCGCAATCAAGGTGGTCGAGAGCAAGGAAGAACTCATGCAACTTGTCAAGGAAGTGCGCATCGGCCGCCCGCTGGCGGAATCCCTGCTTTGGTTGGCATTCCTGCTCGGCATGGCCGAACTGTTCCTGGCCAACCGGGCCGTGCGTAAAACCAAAACACTGACCGAGCAATTAAATATCGGCATGACCGGGCGCGTAAAAGGCAGCGCCGCAAAATAATGGCGGGTGGCCGGCTTACAGCCGGGGACGATTGATCGGCAAAATTAAGTATCGATGGCTGGTTTATGACAGGCGAAATCATACTGGAACACACGACGGACCTGGCGTTGATTATCACGGCACTGGCCGTTGCCATGGGGCTCGGGCTTTTCTGGTTCTGGCGGTACCTGCCACGGAACCTAAGCACATTGGGAATAGCCGGGTTGCGTCTGCTGACCATTGCGCTGCTCGGCTGGTGCCTGTTGCTGCCATCGCTGAAGCAGGTCACGACCGAGGTCCGCAAGCCGCGTTTTGTCGTGGTGCTGGACCAATCCGCCAGCATGACCATGGCGCCGGACGAAACCACGCCAACGCGCTGGACGATTTCACAAGAAATCTTAAAAATGCCGTGGGCCGCGACGCTCGCGGCCTCTTGCGGCCTGGATTATGTGACCTTCGCCGACGACCTCAGCCCGCGCCAATCCCTGGATGTTCTGCAGGCCTTGAAGCCCGATGGAAAAAGCACTTTGCTGCGTCAATCGTTGAACAAACTGATCGAACGCTACCGTGGCCAACCGGTCGCCGGCATGCTCCTGCTCAGCGACGGGGTTGATACCCGCGAGACCAAGGACGACTGGACAAAGGAGCCGCGCCCTTACCCGATTTACACTGTCCGGCTGGAGCCCCCCAACATCTGGAAGATTGAACCAGATTTGCATATCGACGCCCTGGATACGCCCCGGCGGGTGGTGGTGGGCTGGGACACCGACATCAAGGCCAACATCTCCGGCCAGGGAACCAGGGGACTCCCCGTGGACGCCGAGCTGTATGAAAACAATAAATTAATCAACACGGCGCCAGTGGAAATCCCGGATGAAGGCGGCCGGCGCGAGTTAACCTTCCGCTTGAAGCATGCGGCCACGGGCAATTTCACCTACACCCTGCGCCTGCCGACCATTGCGGGCGAAAAACGCACGAATGACAACAGCTATTCGGTAAGCGTGCAGGTTATTGACGCCAAGAATCGCCTGCTCTATCTGGAGGGGGTGCCACGCTGGGAATCCAAATACCTCGTGCGCGTGCTGAAAGCCCTCAAGGACATCACACCGGTCTGCTTTGTGCGCGGGCCCGGCGGCAAGTTTCTCAGTTATGGCGCGACAGGCAACGACGCCCCCGACTTGAGCGAACAGCAACTGCTGAATTTCAAGATCGTGATCCTGGGAGATTTGGATGCCAGCGAACTGGGCAACGCGCGGGCCGAGGCCCTGGTCAAGTTTGTCGAGAACGGCGGCAGCCTCGTGGCCCTCGGCGGCCCCAAGGCCTGGGGCGAACAAGGCCTGATGACCAGCCCGCTGGGCAAGATTCTGCCGGTCAAGTCCGCCGGGCATCTGACGCTGCAGGAAAGCCAGATGGAAACGGACTTGACCGGCGAAGGACGGGCGCATTCGATATTTACCATGGAAGACGCCGCCGCCTGGAGTAAAATCCCCCCGGTGCTTTCCATTTTCACGGGCGGCACACTTTCGCCCGGAGCGACTGCGCTCATCACCGCCAAGGCGGCTGGCACGCGCCAGCCCGTGATGGTGATCCAGAAATACGGCCAGGGCAAGGTGGCGGCCATCCTGACCGATTCGCTTTGGCGCTGGCAGTTGACCCCGGGGAAAATAAATTATTACCAGCGCCTCTGGAATCCGCTGCTGGCCTGGCTCTCACCCGCCGAAACAGACGCGGGCGCATACCAGCTCGACCTGGCCGCCGATGCGGACAAAGTATATCCGGGCGAAACCATCGAGCTGAAGGCACGGCTGACAATGCCAAGCAAAAGTGCGCCCCCGAACACCGCCATGACCTGTGATGTGCAGGAGCCGGATGAACGTAAAATCCCGTTCAAAATGAACCCGAAGGAGGTCACCACCGCAACTGGCAAAAAATATCCATTGTACAGCGTGGGCGTTACCCCGCTCAAGCCCGGCCTGCACAACGCCGTGGCATCCTGCGAAATCAACGGCCAGAAGATAGTCTCCGCGCCCTTCTCTTTTTTCGTGCAGCCCTTCACGCCGGAAACCGTGCCGCGCGCAGCCGATAGCGGCGTGCTGACGGCCCTGGCCGAAGCCAGCAAGGGCCGCTTCTGCGAACCGGAAGAAATCAGCAAGGTACTTGCCGAAATCACCATACCGACAAGTGAAGAGGAGCGCACTAACCACCGCTCACTCTGGAACAACATCATCGTTTTGACTTGTTTGATCGGATTGTTGAGCCTAGAATGGGTAATCCGGAAGTTAAGAAACATGGCCTGATTCAAAGGCACGCTCCCATGCCGGGCGATTTCCATGATTTACACATTTTTTAGCAGCGCCGGTCTCAAGCAATTAAAACAAGCGGCCTTAAAATAAAAAATGGAGTTTTATGCACTTAACACCTCGCACAATTATGATTTTAGTCGGATTACTGCTGGCGGCCTGCGCCCAGGCGGGCGACAACCTCCTGATCAACGGCAATTTTGATGCCCCACAAGGCCCGTTATATGGCTGGAAATATAACTACGAGGACACGGAAAATCCGTTTTACACGAATAATCACGCATTTGTGCGCGTGGTCGACGCCGTGGCCGGCAAAAAAAATGTCCTGGAACTCAAAGCGACGGGCAGCATGTTAAGCAATCCGGCTGGCGGACAGGGCGTCATGATTGACAGCCACGTCATCCCGGTGCGCCCGGGCGCTCGCTATGAGCTAACCGCCTCGGCCATGAGCACCGGCGGCGACTGCCGGATTCTCTGCGAGGGCTACAATTGGAAACCGGGCATCAAGCCGCACGCGAATCCAAACCTGCTCGAACTGCGCAAATGTTACATGTTCAGCCCGATCCTTTTTGGCGGCAAAAGATCAGCTTCGGCTGGCGGCGTCAAAGCTTCCTGGACCCGCGCCTCCCAGACATTCCCCGGCGAGGAGCTGTCCAAGCTGGCCAAGGAAAAATTCGACAAAGTCAAGTTTATCGTCGTGCATATCGTTTCAATTGCCGGTGACAACCTGGAGCCGGATAAAATTTATTATTTGTATGTGAAGGATGTCGTCTTGAAACAAATCAAGTAAAACACGGGTGGATTATGGTTTTGATCGTGTT
>CAYYBV010000023.1:0-8007 GCA_964469675.1 uncultured Verrucomicrobiota bacterium | reverse complement strand
CGCGGCGGACTTTTTATTGGCGCGCATCACCCGCTTTAGAAAAAACTGACCATGTCACCGCTCAACTTGCGCAATGAATTAATTCGCATCGGGCGAATCCTGAACCGCTGGCAGGCGGAGATTCGAGCCGTTTTGCTCGCCGCCGCCGCCATGGCCGGATTGTGGCTGTTGACGCTTTCCGACCTGGTCTTCCGTTACCAGCGCGCGGGACGCCTGGTGGCCTGGCTGCTGCTGATGGCCGGCGTGGCGGCGGGCATCTGGCATGTGATCGCCGCACTTATGGCGCGGCGCACGCCGGAAGGCGTGGCCGCACGGCTGGAAAGCGTGTTCCCGAAGCTGGACAATCACTTGATCAACACGGTCCAGTTTTCAAGGCCCGCAAACACCGACTTGATGGAAAAGCAATACGTGGAACGGAATGCCCCCGACTGGTCGGTAGTCAAGGTGCGCGCCCTGCGGGACCGCAAAAAACATTGGCGGGCGTATGCCGCCCTGGGCCTGGCGGGCCTGGTGCTCCTCATCAGCGGCACCTGGATCGGCAGCGCGTGGAATAACGCGCTGGCCCGCGTGCTCAATCCTTTTTCAGGGCGGGCGCCGAGCACTCTGGCCATAATTATTGGGGTCACCCCGGGCAACAGCGCTGTCCTAAAGGGCCAAGCCCTGGAAATGGCCTGCAAGGTGACGGGCAAAAAAGGCCAGACGGTCTACTTGGATCTCTGGCCGGATGACGACAAACGCAGCGTCATGAAACTTGGAAAACTGACCGGCGCTAAGGAGGAAAATTACGCCTATAAAATACCGCGCGTCGCCACCGGGTACAAATACCGTTTCCGCGTCGGGGATGCCGTGTCCGAGCGTTTCACGGTGCTGGCCCTGCCCCCACTGGCATTTTCAAGGCTGGAATTTACGATCACACCGCCGCCAAACCGGCTGGGTCAGGGCAACTCCGGCCAGGCTCAAACCGGTGACCGGCGCTTTAACGGACTGACCGCGGCACACGCGGTTTACCAGGATTCAATCTTGACCTTCGACCTGACCTGCAACCGTGCGCTCGCCGCCGCCACGGTTACAACCACCAATCAGGTTGCCCTGCAATCGTCCGACAAGGGCCAATCCTGGAGCGGCCAGGTCGTATTGGCTTCAACCCACCCACTGCTCGTCACGGCCCGTGACACTTACGACGGCACCGCCGAGGCTAACTTAAAAATAGAAATCATCCCGGACACCCCCCCCGTAATCCGCGTCATCGCCCCCACGGTCCGCATGCGCCTGGCCGCCGGCGCCGCGCCGCGCATCCAGTGGGAAGTCAGTGACGATTGCGGCCTCAGCAGTGTGCGCCTTGAGCTAATCTCAACTGCGCGGCGTGAAACCGATAAGAGTCTAACCGTTGGAACTCCCGTCCAGACCTGGTCGCCGAATGGGGCGCGCCTGTTTGCCACCAACTGGAATGGGGCCGGTGAGTCTTTCAGCACGGCCGAGCCGCTGGCTTTCCAAATTGTGGCCCAGGACAACCGCGCTGGCAGCCAGTCGAACCTGACCGTATCGGCGCCAATTGTATTCGAGTGGAGCTCGCCCAGCAACGTTGTCGCCCAAAATGATGCGGCTTACGCCAAACTGACGGATACGCTCAAGAACCTGATTGAACGCCAGCGCGCAAACTTGGAAAAAACCGCCCGGCTGGAAACCGTGCAACAGACCGCCAAGGCGGCCGAATGGCAGGAAACGGAAAAGGAACAACAGATCATCCGGGCAATGACCGGCAAATTGATCGCCGATCCCGGCAAGCCGTTGGGCGCGCTGACTATGCCGGTCAAAAAGATGTATAACGGCGAAATGACCGAAGTTGTTGATGTGCTCAACCGCCTGGGTTTTGCGGATCCGGCCAAGAAGGCCAGCTTGATCAAGCGGGCGATTCTTCTGGAAACCACGATCCTGCGGGTGCTGACTAATGTTAACGCCGGCATTGATGATGTCCAACGCCACCGTAATGCTACCGGACTATTGAGCATGCTGGATGCCCTGGTCAATGGGCAAACAGCGGCCATCGAGGGCACCAGCGCCAGCTTGAATAACCCGGCGGGCATTGACAAGGCACTGATCGGCAAGCAGCGCCGTTTGGCCGGCGATCTGACGGAATTTGTGCAAGTCTGCCGGGAAAACGCCAAAAGCGAAGCGCACGACGACCCTGAGTTCAGCAAGTTGCTTGCCAGGGCGGCAGACGACAGCGAAAGCAAAAATATAGCCGCAAAAATGCTGCGGGCCGCGGAGCAACTGGAGCGTAAAACACCGGCACAAGCAGCGCCTTTGCAGCAAGACGCATTAACGGCGTTGAAAACTATCCAGGGGCTAATGAATAGCTGGCGCCTGCAAAAAGGATCGGCCAACTCGGAAAAATTACAGGAAGCACTGCAAAGCGCCGGAAAGAAACTTGAAAAAATGATCAAGATTGAACAGGAAACGCTCGAGTCCGTCCGCGAAATCAGCCGCCAGAAAGATAATTCTGGAAAGGAAACCGACAAACTCGAAGAGATGCTGGAAGAAGAAGTTGACGAAATCCAGGACAACCTCAAAAAATCGGCCATGCAAATGGCCGCTGACCTGGCAGTTTTACCCGAGGTTCCGATCGGCAACGAACTGATCGAAGATGTCTACCAGGTGTTTGCGGAAGTGAAGCAGGAGAAAGGCAGCGAAAATGCTTCCTCCAAGCTAACGAAAGGGGAAGGTCAATATAGAAAAACAAATGTAGCCGAAATGAAAGCCTCCCTGGAAAAGAAACTCAAAGACCGCACGCTCAAGGGCGTGCAGGACCCGAAAAATGATTTATCTTCCATTCCGCTCAGCCCATTGCTCAGCGAGGTAAATGACCTGATTGGCGACCTGCTTAAGCAGCAGGAGGCGGCGATTGATGAAAATGAACCGGCAGGCGCGGCGAATGACCCGGGCCCGGTGGGTTTAGAATCTACCGGCGGGGAGGTCGCCGAACTTTCGGAAGCTGGCTACCAAGGGCAAAAGCGCCAACCTGACGCCGGAGCACAAGAAGCTTGGCGGCCGCTCGATCGTGGGGCGGCAGGGTATGTCGGATGGCGAAACATCGGCCGGTTCCGGCAAAGTCAACGAAGGCGACAACAAACTCGAAAAGCGCATGAGCCAGGACAGCGCGCAGTCCGGGCAGGTCAAGGAAGAAGGTCACGCCAAGGCGGAAGCTACGGGCGGCGGCAAGGAATCCGGCTACGGCGACGACACCGGCATGGCCGGCTCGGGTCCGCGCCGCGAATCCCAGATTACGCAAGAATCCGATCGCGGCCTGCAAGCCATGCTGAAGAAAAACGCGCAAGTTTTGTATGCCCGTGCCGAGCTCGCCCACGTGCGCACCGGGTCGCTCGATGAAGCCATTCGCTGGATGCAACAGGCCGAAGATGCCATCGCCAAGGGATATCCCATCCAACAGGTGCGTGAATTCCAGCGGAACGCCGTGATCACCCTGAAAAAATCCCAGACCGAACTGGGCGGAGCCGCCATGGAGGTGGCCGATACCAGCGCGCCTGCCGCCCCGCCGATTGAGGAACAGCTGGCCGGCACGCGCGATGAAGCGCCCGCCGCCTACCGGGATTTGGTGTCGGAATATTTTAAATCATTAAGCGCCGCGCCATGAGCTGGATTGATGACAGACGGACGGCAAAAGGCGACGGATATCGAGTCCAAACCATGCAAAAATACAGGCACATCGGCATTGGCGCGATAATGGCGCTGTTTTTAAGCGCCAGCCCCGCCCGGGCGCAGGGCGCCTGGCACATACCCGAAGCCAGCGTGCGGTTTGAGGTGCAGATCGCATCCCGCCCGACCATCCCGGTATCCGGCATTGTCGCCATCCTGCCGGACGGCGGCATTCTGCCCAAGAACAAACTCAAGGCCGAAGTAGTGGACAGCGCCGGCAAGCCGCTGCAGGCCAACCTGCTCTGGCACAACCCCGAGGAGGGCTTGGCGTTGGTATTCGAAGACACCCCCGCGGCACAAGTTTGGGTTTACATTACGCCGGCCAAGGAATACCCGCCCGCCAGCGCCCCGCTGCGCCCCAGTCTGATGCTTTTCGTGCGCAATGGCGGGCAGCCCAGCCTGGAACAGGCCCGCGCGCTTGGCGCCAAAATTCCATCCGGAGCGGACACTTATTTTGCCCTCGTGGAAAATATTTTTCATTCCGTCCTCCCGGTTGGCCGTGACGAAAACACCTCGGCCTATTATGCCGGCTGGATCAAAGTCCAGCGGCCCGGTAAAACCTATTTCTATACAGTTTCCAAGGACGGATCCGAATTCGCCGTTGACGGCAAGTTGACTTACAGTTGGCCGGGAATGCACGGCGTCAAAGGCGGCACGCGCGCGGAAAAAGGCACATGGCTGGACCTCAGTGCGGGAACGCATCAAATCGAGTATTTCCATTTTACGAAGACCGCCGTCGACCGGGAATCCCAGCTCGGCTGGCAACAGGCCGGCGAGGCGGAACCCAAGAACCCGAAACACCCGGAGTATTTCAACCTGCGCGTGACCAAGCCGATGGAAACCTATGACTTCACCCATTCCGGCGTGGCCGAATTGAAGGCGGCGTTTTCCAAGCAGGGGCCCCTGGCGGTGATCGACGCCAAGTGGTCGGCTTTTTTTCAGCCCGGCAACAGCCCGACCTGTCTTTTTGAGTTTAGCGCCTTCGGTGCCGTAACCCTGCCAGCGGACACAATCTATGAGTGGGATTTTGGCAACGGGCGCAAGCTCCAGGGCCCGCAAGCCTCCTGGCTTTGTGGCGGCATGGAAGACCAGCGCGTGACCCTGACCATGACCGTCGCCAAAAATAAATCAACTTGTTCAAAACTGGTTTTCCCGAAATTGAAGACCCCGCACGAAAAAAACAAAAGGCTTTCAATTAATAACGCCAATGATCGGAGCAAAATACGCGAACTGTTCCTGACCATGTGCCGCGCCACGCCGGCCGGCAAACGGCCCGGCGAGTTCTGGAATGCAACGCTGTGGGAAGGGCTTGTGGCCGCCGTCGAACCCCAGGGCGATTACGCCCTGTTGAATGAACTGTTTGAGCGCTCGCGGCCGGACATCCTCAAATTGGATACCCGGAAACGCCAGCAACTCGAGGACGCTTTTTTCGTGGCGCTGCGCCAGGTTAACCAGAAATCAGCCATCACGTGGCTGGACCGTCTGGAAAAGGAGGAAACCGACCCAACCCGCATCGGCCATTGGCAAGCGCGCCGGGTTGAGTTTTATATTTTCGAGGCCGCCAAACTTGACCAGGCCCGCCTGGCGGCAAACGCATTTGCCGGCACGGCAACCAACACCAGCCTGAAGGACCTGGCCACGGTGCGCATGGGCGACGTGGAATTGTTCGATGGACACCCGGATCTGGCCCGGCGTTTTTACGGCCAGGTTCAGGAATCGCGCCAGCGCCAGGATAGCCCTGGCGACAAGCCGGACGCCGCCAAGCCCGGTCCTAAAAAAACAGACGCCCCAGCCGCCGCCAAACCGCCGGAAGTCAGCCTGGCCATTTTCAATGATCAAAAATCAGTCCGGCCGCCGCCGGGCAGCGCGCCGAAAAAAACCACCCGCCCGCAGGCCGCCAAGCAAGCGTCAACCGCAACGGCATCGGCGCCGGACGCTACCCCGCAAGTTATTGACAAATGGAAAATTGAGGCGGTGCGGGCCTCATCCTTTTATACAACCGTTCGCAGCCTGATCAGCCAGCGGGCCTATGCCGAAGCCCGGGCCAAGCTGGATCAATGGGAACTTGAATCGCCGCTGGACAAGCTGGCCGGTGATTTTCCACTGGCCGAAGCGGACTATTACCGGGCACTCCGCCAATTTGCACGGGCGCATAAAATTCTCAAGAACTATCGGCAGTCGGTGGACTTGAGCAACACTTTGCCGCAAGCCATGAAAATGGAATTGGAATGCCTGGTCAGACTGGACCGGGACGCGGAGGCCCGGGAACTGGCGGCGGAGATCATCAAGCGCCTGCCAAAACACCCGCTGGCCGAGGAAATCAAGGCGCTGCTGGCCAGGTCTGCGGGCGGCAAACTGACCATTCAAGAGAATGACCAGCCCCAGGACTGGACGTCATCCGTAAAGGTTGACACCGCCAGTCTGGCCGACCTGTTCGCAACGAACAAGCTGATCTGGGTAGATGAAGACCAGGCGGTCGGCACAAGCGCGCCGGCAAATGCAGTGGAACAGGAACCGAACGAAAACCATGCGCAATAATTGTGGAGCAGGACCAAGACCTTGCCTGTTTTGGCCCGCGCCGGGAAAGCAAAGCGAAAACGGGATTTATCTTGTTTTTATCACAATTTAGCGATTACTTTGCATACGGACCAGGCGCGCCAATGCGCCACGCAGCGTAAAGCCGTGGTTTTTTATTGGCGCTCTTGACTTTTTTGCGAGAGAATGAAGTTTGATTGCGGTTGTTCAAATAGGACAAAAAAAACGGACACAGCAAGGAGAGATTGTTTATGGCCAAAATCGTAATTACCGGCGGCGCCAAAAAAGGCGAAATTATCGACCTTAAAAATACCGACCTCGTGCTCGGGCGGCACGCCGATTGCGACCTGATCCTGGACGACAACCGCGCCTCTTCCCATCATGCGCGGATCCACCGTGACAAGGCCGAATGGATCCTGACCGACCTGAAAAGCACGAACGGGACGCTGGTCAACCAGCAGCCGGTTACCACAGTAAGCCTGCGCGATAACGATCTGATTGCCATCGGCGACACTCAGTTTCGTTTCCAGGCCGACGGGCATGCCGAACAAGCGCCGCCGGCCAGGGCGGAGGTAACCAAGGCGCCGAGCAGCACCACGGCCGACGACTTGGCGCTGGTCGAACAAATGAGCAAGCACATGGATGCCATCCGCCAGGAAACGGCCAAGGTAATTGTCGGGCAGAGCGAAGTGCTCGACCAGATTCTGATGTGCATGATCGCCGGCGGGCACGCCCTGCTGGTCGGCATGCCCGGCATGGCCAAGACCCTGATGGTCAGCACGATTGCCAAGGTATTGGACATGGATTTCAAGCGCATCCAGTTCACGCCCGACCTGATGCCGACGGACATCACCGGCACCGAAGTGCTGGAGACCAACCGGACGACAAACGAGAAGGATTTTCGTTTCATGCGCGGCCCGATTTTCTGCAACCTCCTGCTGGCCGATGAAATCAACCGCACCCCGCCGAAGACCCAGGCGGCCCTGCTGGAGGCCATGCAGGAAAAACGCGTCACGGTCGGCAATATGACCTACACCCTCGACGCGCCATTTTTTGTGCTGGCAACGCAAAACCCCATTGAGCAGGAGGGCACCTATCCCCTGCCGGAGGCCCAGATGGATCGCTTCATGTTCAACATCTGGGTGGACTACCCGCTCGAACACGAGGAGGAAATCATCATCCGCACGACGACCGTGAACCAGACCGCCAAGCCACAAAAGGTCCTGAACAAGCAGCAGGTGATCCAGCTCCAGCAAGTCGTGCGTAAAATACCGGTATCCGAGCATGTCATCAAATACGCAATCCGGCTGGTGCGCGCCACGCGGCCGAGCAACGCAAAATCTCCGGACTTCATCAAGGAATACGTGAACATTGGCGCCGGGCCACGGGCCGGCCAGTTTTTAATCCTGGCCGCCAAGGCCCAGGCCGTCATGGGCGGCAGGATTCATGTCAGTTGTAACGACATTAAAATCGCGGCGGTGCCAGTGCTGAAACATCGCATCTACACCAATTTCGCCGCGGATTCCGAAGGACTGACTTCGATGGACCTAATCAAAAAGTTGTTGGCCGCCATCGAACAACCGGCGGAAGCTGATTACACTTAAGCAGGTATAATCACCTTACAGGAGCGAACCGGATATGCAGACAAAACTGATAGCACAATTACTCGCTATGGGCTTGATTATGGCGGCGACCGCCTGGGCCACCGACTGTAAATATCAGACTTATATTGTTGGCCATCGCGCGGCTGGCATGGGG
>CAYYBV010000022.1:0-15482 GCA_964469675.1 uncultured Verrucomicrobiota bacterium | reverse complement strand
TATATCATAAGTTTCTGCTATATCAACAACAATCCAAAGCGCAAGAAACCGCGCACGGTTGATGCTTTGTCGTTGGTCAGAGAAGATGAACATAAAAGCAATACGCGACCGATTGGTTGAGCACGGCGAGACGCTCTTCCATACGCCGAAGCAACCATTAATCGAGTTTACAAAGGTGCCCAAGGCTGACGCGCTACTCAACGACATTACCCACAATCCACATGCGTTTGTATTAGCATGCGTTATGGATCGTCAGATCAAAGCTGAAACGGCATGGATAATTCCATATCGCATTTCAGAGAAACTGAGCGGATTCTCAATGCGGACGCTTGCCCGGCTCTCGCGGACCGACATAAACGGCCTGATGTCGAAACCAGAGCCACTTCATCACTTCGTTAACAAGATGAGTGATTGTTTCCATTCTGCAATACAACGAATCAAGAATCAGTATGCGGAAGATGCTTCACAAATATGGGCAGGGAGCCCGTCAAGCGCTGAAGTTGTCTATCGTTTCCTTGAGTTCGATGGCATAGGGCCCAAAATTGGAAGTATGGCGGCGAACATCCTTGCGCGGGACTTTAAAATACCACTGGCGGATTACTTTTCAATCGACATCTCGGCAGATGTGCATGTCCGCCGAGTATTTGCTCGCCTCGGTCTATGCGCATCTGACGCAACCGTTGAGCAGATCATTTACAAAGCCAAAGCACTCTATCCTGAATTCCCGGGCATGATGGATTTACCGAGTTGGGAAATCGGCAGAAACTGGTGCAAACCACGCGTCCCGGAATGCGGTAAGTGTTACATGCGGAATTTATGCCGGACGGCGGCAGAGATCAAATACGATGGCCAACAAGCGGGTGGAAACGTAACACTGTCTGATCCGTTGCGACGGATTGGAACTTAAGCACACTAGCAGGCTTGTCTATACAAACACTTGATTGCCGGCAAGTGGTATTCTATCATTAGGCCTTAACCACCGAAACAACAAGTCGATCTATTGTCATACGTGTAATTCTTTGATGACATAAATGATATAGGCCAAGATAAAACCGTTAATGTATGCGATAGCGATTATCCGCCGCCGTCTTTTGCGAACCGAATTCGATTACATTGCCCAGAATGAAACATAATAAGATGAGCATAAATCCATGAATACGCATAAATTGAAATTAGGCGTGAATATTGATCATGTCGCCACCCTGCGCCAGGTGCGCGGAACAACGTATCCCGATCCGCTGGATGCGGCGCGGCTTTGCGCAGAAGCCGGCGCGCACGGCATTACCGTTCATCTGCGTGAAGACCGCCGCCATATCCAGGACCGTGATGTGAAAGCTTTGCGCAAGGCCCTCAAGATCCGCTTGAATCTGGAGATGGCCGCTACGCCAGCAATCATTGCCATTGCACTGAAGGTTCGTCCGGATGAAGTGTGCCTTGTGCCGGAGAAACGTCGCGAGCTGACCACGGAAGGCGGGCTGGATGTGTTTAGCCAGTGGAACACCTTGAAAACAGCAGTTGCACGCCTGGCGGATGCGGGCATTGTCGTCAGCCTGTTTATTGATCCTGATCGGCGCCAGTTGGATGCTGCCGCTGCCTTGGGCGTGCCGGTGGTGGAACTGCATACCGGCAAATACGGCGATGCCGTCGGGGCGGCCGCCATCCGGCGGGAGCTGAAGCGCCTTTCCGATGGCGCGTGTTACGCCCACGCCCTTGGCTTGCAGGTCAACGCCGGACATGGAATCAACCTGGATAATATCCGCGGCATCCTGCGTATTGCTTATTTGGACACGCTCAACATCGGGCACAGTATCGTGGCGCGCTCCGTGCTGGTGGGCATGCGGTTGGCGGTTCGTGAAATGTTGCAAGCTATGGCCGGTTACAAGGGTTTGTCGGTGTAAGAAGATTAACCACGCGCGCTTTCCCAGGAGTTGTTGTCCGTAGCCACCTTGCGGTGGACGTCCCTTAAAATATGACAAGGAGGCCGGCGGCCTATGGCGAGTATTGATCAAGCGGGTATGGACGCCGATGCGCTCGCCGTTGTCGGTACCGGCATTGATTTGGTGGAAGTGGCGCGGATTCGCCAGGTGCTTGAACAGTGGCGCACGCGGTTCACGCGCCGGGTGTTTTTGCCCGCCGAGCGCAGTTATTGCCAGTCCCGGCCACATCCCTGGATTCACTATGCGGTCCGCTTTGCCGTGAAGGAAGCTGTAGCCAAGGCGTTTGGCACGGGAATCAGCCCGGAACTGGGCTGGCAGGATATCGAGGTGTTGGCCGATCCAGATACTCGGGCGCCGTTTGTGCGCTTCAGTCCGAAAGGGCAGGCCCTGTTTGTCCGGCGCGGCGTTGCGCGCGTATTGGTCAGCTTGTCGCACACGCATGACTATGCCGTGGCGCAAGCCATCCTGGTGGGAGCCCAAAACCGCAAATTTTTGCATGCCGGGAAATAAAGCCAACAGAACCTTTTTAATGTCGCGTGCACATTATGAATGCCATCCAATTGGAACATGTCACCAAGTCCTACCGCCTCTACCACCATCCGGGCGACCGGCTAAAGGAGGCCTTGCATCCCGGCCGCAAAAAATACCACCAAGATTTCTGCGCTCTACGGGATGTCAACCTGGCCGTCATGCCGGGTGAGACTATCGGCATCATCGGCCGCAATGGCTCTGGAAAATCAACCCTGCTGAAACTGATTGCCGGCATCCTGACGCCCACTGCCGGGGTGTTGGAGACGCGTGGCAAAGTTGCCGCGCTGCTGGAACTGGGCGCCGGGTTCAACCCGGAACTGACTGGACTTGAAAACTTTTATTTCAATGGAATTTTGTTGGGACATACCCGCCGGGAAATGGAGGCCCGGCGCGCGGCCGTAACCGCTTTTGCGGATATCGGCGATTATATGGATCAGCCGGTCAAGCACTATTCCAATGGCATGTTTGTGCGTCTGGCGTTTGCCGTGGCCATTCAGGTGGACCCCGATATTTTAATCGTAGATGAAGCCTTGGCGGTGGGCGACCTTAATTTCCAGGCACGCTGTTTCCGCAAGCTTGACGAGTTCCGTTCCGCCGGTAAAACCGTCTTGCTTGTTACGCATGCGCTGGACAGCGTTCTGCGATATTGCTCCCGGACTTTTGTCCTTGATAAAGGCCGCGTGGTCGTTGCCGCCGATTCCAAGCAGGCCGTGGATGTGTACAAGCAGTTGCTGGCCAACTGTTATGATGCTGCGCCCGCCGCCGTGCCGCCACCATGCGGCACAGATGGTTTGACTGCCAATCCGGACGCTTTAGTCTATGGGGGCGGGGCCGCCGAAATCGTCGAATACGGCCTGTTCGATGAATATAAACATCCCGTGCGGATGCTCCAGCACGGTCAGCGTTTTACGATCAGCATGAAAATCAATTTTCATGCGCCGGTGCATGAGCCAATCTTCGCTTTTACGATCAAGAATTTAAAGGGCATGGAACTGACCGGAACCAATACACAGTTTAAGCAGGTGCCCACCGGCGCCTATGCCAAGGGCGATAGCGTGCGCGTGGAATTTTCCCAGACGTTAAATGCCCAGTCCGGACAATACGCATTATCACTGGGATGTACCGGGTACGAAGGCGATACCATGGTTGTCTATCATCGGCTCTATGATATCTTGTTGTTCGAAGCCGTGTCGGCCGTACCGATGGTCGGATGCTATGATTTGGACAGTAAAATTATGATTCGGCCGGCGTAAGCCACCGGCCCGATGGACGACGACAGACGCCAAACGGAATTGGGCAAGAATTATGTCAGCACTCAACCTCCAGTATTATAAAGGGCCGGACAACTATTCGGACGGTGCCATTGAAGATGAACTCCTGAAGATTGTGGAAAAACCGGGGGAGTTTATGGCAGTTTTGGCGCGCGAGGATCGCTGGCCTTTGCTTTACCATCTTTCTCCGGAGCGCCGGAACCTGCTGGAATGGTATCCGTTCCGGCGTGGCGCGACGCTTCTGGAAATCGGCGCTGGTTGTGGCGCGCTGACCGGCTTGTTTGCCGAGCGTCTGGAGCGGGTGACGGCGGTGGAGCTGTCGGCCAAGCGCAGCCGGATTATCGAACGGCGCCATGCCGATAAGCCGAACCTCGAGATCATGGCCGGCAATTTCATGGATATGCTGTTCGAGTGTTCATTCGATTATGTCACCCTGATCGGCGTTTTGGAGTATGCCCGTGTTTTTATTCCGGCACCGGATCCGTACGGGCGATTGCTGCGCCGGATCGCGGCGGTGCTCAAGCCGGGCGGTGTTTTGATTCTGGCGGTTGAAAACAGGTTGGGTTTGAAATATTTTGCGGGCGCCCGTGATGATCATACCGGCCGCCAGTTCGACGGAATTGAAGGTTATCCTGTCGGCAGCGTTGAGACGTTTACACGCGATGAATTGGGGCGGTTGTTACGCGCCGGCGGTTTTGCCGAACAGACATTTTATTATCCGCATCCGGACTACAAGTTGCCGGCGGAAATTTTCAGCGACGCTTGCCTGCCTGCGGCCAATCATGCGCTAACAGATGCGCCGAATTATGACCAGGAACGGCTAAAGCTTTTCAACGAACAGCGTGCCTGGGCAACGATCATCCGTGACGGCAAGTTTCCCCAGTTTGCCAATTCTTTCCTGGTCCTGGCGTCGCCCGCCAGGCAAACCGGAAAATAGCTGACCGAGGATGCGCGGCAGAGGACCGCAGGCCATGATTTGAAGTTCAGGCGATCTCCACCAGTGTACGGTGAATTAGACATGTGCAAAGTTCAAGACCGTTACGCAATTATGCGGCGGGCCTGTCTTGGGCCGGGAAATAATAACGAGGTTAATCATGAATCAATTCATTACCCATCAAATTAAGGCCTCCATCGAGGTCCACCAAGCGATCTTGGCCGATGCAACCATGCTTGCGATCATTCAACAGTCGGCCGCGGCGGCGATCAAGGCTTACCGTAATGGAGGCAAGCTTTTGCTGGCCGGTAACGGCGGCAGCGCCGGCGATGCCCAGCATATCGCCGGCGAAATGGTCAACCGTTTCCGTTTTGACCGTCCGGCCCTGCCGGCCATTTCCCTGGCCACGGATACTTCCGTTCTGACGGCTATCGGGAATGACAGCAGTTTCGAACAATTGTTTGCGCGCCAGGTAGAGGCGCTGGGTGCGGCGGGCGACGTGTTTATTGGCATTTCGACGTCCGGAAAATCGTCGAACATTATCCGTGCACTTCAGGTTTGCAAAACAAAAAAAATTATCCGGGTCGGCTTTACTGGCCAGGGTGGTGTGGAAATGGCGGCGTATTGTGATTATTGCCTGATTGTGCCGTCGCGCGAGACACCCCGCATTCAGGAAGTGCACATTCTGGCCGCGCACATTTTTTGTGCTCTCGTGGAGGAGGCGATGTTCGGCGATGGGTTTTGCCAGGCAAGCTGCGACTAGGTGACCAGCTTGTAGAGCGTGCTTTTCAGTTCATCCGTGCCCTGGCCGGTCAGGCCGGAAACGAGCAGGGGCTTTTGTTCTGTTTGTTCCATAAATTCATGCAGATTTTCCAGCGCCGGGTCCAAATCCATTTTATTGGCAACGACCAGGGCCGGGCGCTGGATCAGCTCCGGGTTATAGCGCTCAAGTTCGTCGTGCAGCGTGGCATAATCATCGGCCGGATGCCGGCCCTCGGAACCGGCCATGTCAATCACGTATACCAGTCCGCGGGTGCGTTCCACGTGCCGGAGGAAGGTGTGGCCCAGGCCGGCACCGGCATGGGCGCCTTTGATCAGGCCTGGAATGTCTACAATTTTAAGCCGGGTAAACGTATCATACTGGATTGTGCCGATGACTGGCTGGAGGGTTGTGAACGGGTAGTTTGCAATTTTCGGGTGGGCATGGCTGATGGCGGCGAGCAGGGTCGACTTGCCGGCATTCGGGAACCCGATCAACCCTATGTCCGCTACTATTTTTAAGTCCAGCCGCAAGCGGCGCTGTTCGCCCGGCATGCCTTTAGTATGTTCAAGCGGCGCCTGGTGGACGCTGGTTTTCCAATGGCAGTTGCCCAGGCCGCCTTTGCCGCCATGCGCCACGATGAGTTGCGCACCGGGCGTTATCAGCTCGCCCAGGATTGCGCCGGTGGTTTCATCACGCGCTACGGTGCCGCACGGCACTTTCAAAATCAGGTCTTTACCATTACGGCCGTGCCGCTTTTGGCCCAGGCCCTTGCCGCCGTCCTCGGCATGCTGGCGCGGCTGGTAATAGATGCTGATGAGTGAATCAACGTTTGGATCGGCCTGGAGGATAACGTGGCCGCCGCGGCCGCCATCGCCGCCGTCAGGACCACCAAAAGGCACAAATTTCTCACGCCGGAAGCTGGCGCATCCATTTCCGCCACAACCGGCCAGAATATCGGCGCCGGCCGTTTCAACGAATTTGAAGCCTTTCAAGTCGCGGGAGCAAGTTCGTCCACACGGACGCGCTTACCTTCCTTTTCAAACTTAACCACGCCTGATTTCATGGCAAAGAGCGTATCGTCCCGTCCGCGTTTAACGTTTACGCCGGGATGCATCCGGGTGCCACGCTGACGGATAATAATGCTGCCGGCCGTAACCACCTGGCCGTCAAACCGCTTGATGCCCAGCCGCTTGCCGTGGCTGTCGCGGCCATTCTTGGCGCTGCCTGAACTTTTATTGGTTGCCATGTTGAACCCCGGAAGAATTTATGATTGTAAGCGGCCGTTTATAATTTTACGTAATTTTAAAAGTGTCCGGCAGATTATTTGACGCTGGACGCTATGCCACGCTTTCGATTTTCAGGACCGTCAACTCCTGCCGATGCCCTTGTTTGCGCTCGTAGCCTTTTCGGCGTTTTTTCTTGAAGGATACGACCTTGACACCCCGCTTGTTCCGCAGGACCACGGCGGTCACCTTGGCGCCGACCACATACGGCTTGCCCAGCGTCAGCGTGGCGCCATCCGAAACGGCCAACACCGGGAAATTATCCAGTTTGTCGCCTTCCTTTACTTCCAGCCGTTCGACGGACAGGATCCCGCCGTTTTCCACACGGTATTGTTTGCCGCCAGTTTGAATAACCGCGTAAGCTTTCATCGCATCTCCTGTTAACGCAAATAGCCCGTATAAGCTTTCACTTTCAACCACGAAAGTTAAGTACTATAGCCGGGCCGGCGGTCCTGTCAACCAAAAATACCGTTTAAATCCGCGGCTGGGTCAGGCCCCGCCAGAACCGGCTGGCGAGTGCCAATTGGGTTGCCAGTGAGATCAGCATGGCCACGGCAATCACCAGGTACATGTTTGCGTCGTTGTTTGTCCGCTGCATGAACCATTTGCTTATAAACAGACCGGCGAATGAGCCCAGGCCGACCAGGAATTCGTTGACGCCGATATTAAATGACTGTCGTCCGGAATTGGATGCGTAATAAACGCTGCAGAAATAGATGAATCCCGCATAAACGCCGAGCAGGCTGATGCCGAAAAAACAGACCGGCAATGTCGGCCAGTACCACATGACCAGGAGTAATGCGGCGGCCCCTCCCTGTATCAGCCAGAGGGGCGGACGGCGATAAAGCCGGTGGCGCAAGCGGATCATGGCTAATCCGGCGGCAGCCTGCACCACCATTTGCAGGAAAAGCGGCAGGCCCGTGACAAAGGCGCTGACCCCGGCCTTGGCGCTGATGGCTGGAAAAAAGCTGTGAATAGGCCTTTGGGCAAACATTGCCATGAAAATCATCAGCCAGCCGACCCAGACATAAATCCCATCCACCGGTGGCGCTTTGGCCGGTCCATGCTCCACGTTTTCATCGGCGGAAGGCGCATCCGCCGGTCGGGGTTTATGAATAAATACCACGCCTAACATCGCTCCGCCGGCTAATATGATCAAGGCGGACAGCACGCCAAAGCCGAGCTGGTAAAAAAAACCGGACGACAAGATGCCGGCCGCGCTGCCCAAGCTCCAAGCCATGGTGTAGATGCCGACCGCGCGTTTCAGGTCGCCGGGCTTCGATTCCGTGCGCATGAAGGCCTGGAAGGCATTAAAGAAAAAGGCCATAAAAATCCCGATGCCGCCGAGCGCCGCCATGATCAACACGAATTCATTGGTCAGCATGCATATGACGCTGCATAACGTGCAGAGCACGATACTGACCAGCAGGATCATGCGGGTGTTGCGGCGTGACAGCAGGAATCCGGCCGCCAGGCTGGTGAGCATGTAAGTAAACTGAAACAGGCAGGCCATCCAGGCGCATTGCGTGATGCTCAGGCCCTGTTCGCCAGCGCGATACATGACCGCGAACATTACAAGAAAGACCAGGGCATCCATCAGCGCCGGGCACAGATATATTTTCATGGTTTTTGTTCCGTGGTCCGGGCGCTAAAATCAAAGCGCGATCATAGCGCAATCGATCTGCGAGGGAAGCCGAAAATGGTCTGGCGGGGGTGCGATCCACGGAATGATAATTGCGCTGGCAAACATAAAGCGGGATGCTGTTAAGGACAAACGATCGTTTACCGCGTGGGTTGATCCGCGGACAAGTTTAATATGCGCCAGGCGACCCAGTCAAAAGGAACTTGTGCGCGTGAGGTTTTGGCCGCGATCAGGATGCGATCCGGGTTGCCCAGGGCGCTTAATGGCACGTGCAGGCTTATGGATTTATTCCGATAGGTCACTTTTGCCGTGTTGTTGTCCAGGCGCTGCTGACCATCCATAACCTTGTAATTAAGCTCGCCCAGCGAAATGCGAAGTTTGGGCATTTCGACGAATGGGCGATCGGTGCGATAGCCGAAGAGGCTGACCTCGGCCTCCACCGTTTGCGCCAAGGGGCGCGATACATTAACACATAGCACGATAGCGTCATCTTCCCGGCTGGCAAAATTCCATTCTACGTCCGTATATACGGCAAGTTCCTCATCGGTCAGTTCCTCGGGTAAAGCGGGTATTTCGTCCACTGGCCCGCTGGAATCTTGATTAAAATTATGCGTCGCGCGTAGATTGATGGCGGGTAGATCGCCGAATAATTCGTTTTGCCGTACGAATGACGAAAGGTACTTGCCGGAATAGCGGAACTGGGATGCATGTTCCTTGAGCGCGGCCAGCTTGACGCTGACCTGGTTGCTGCTGAGCGGGAACAACTGCCAATTGGCCGCTTTGCGCATGATTTCCGGCGGTGCCAAGGGATTTGCAGAATGCAGCCCCTGCGGCAGGGGCCAGCGCTGAAAATGCGTCAGGTAAGGCAATAATGCCGGGCGCAGTTCATTTTCCAGATTCCACAGGGCCACGCGCATGAATAAATACAGCGCGCGGTGATCGGGGTTATGATCGGCCGGGTGCGAAATAAAAACTTTGGTGGGCTTAAAGTCACGAATGATCGTCGTCATGTCCTGCAGGATATCCTCGCCTGTGTACTGCGCGCCGGGCCGCAATGCGTTTGGGTAGGGTACGGCCGTGGTCCTGGTCAGCATGCTTTTATATGCCGGATGGGTACCCCAGCATTTATCCCAGATATATAGCGTACCGAAGTCGGGATAGCCCAGGAAGGTCAACTGGTTTGTTTCCAAACCCAGCAGGCGCGCGGCCCGGACGGCTTCATCGTGGCGCATCAAGCCCATGCTTTGGGCGGACTTGGAATCCAGCACGGGTCGCTTGCGATAAAGAATAAAGGACCATTGGTTGTTGTCTCCGTAGGTGAAGAACACCACCTGCACGGGGATGTGCTGTTCAACGGCAGCCTGAATAATTCCGCCACAGCCCAGGGACTCATCGTCCGGGTGCGGGGCCATGACCAATATGCGGTCGTTGGTGGAAAGCGTGAGCGTGGTGAATGTAACCGCGCCCAGGTTCGTTGTGACGGCCTCCGCCAGGCCCGTAACCCAGATGGTTGTTGCAATCAGGCCAATGCCGAATTTAGCGGGGTTCATCATCTACCTGTTATCCGCCGTCAGCATGCCCACGTCGGCGATTGCCCGTGACTACGGGCGCCGATCTTTGATCGCATTATAACGGGGGGCTATTTGAGGAATTAATGTGCGTGATGTAAGCCTCGGCTGTATGAACCACCGGGGCGTTGGAGCCCGTGCCGGATGAGTCGGCGTCGGAAAATGTGGAGGATACCGTGATGATCTGTACGACCGGGGTGGCCGGGTCCGTGAGGCTGGTATAAGTCACCTGCTGGCCCTGGCGGGCATTAAGCGCCCCCATGGTGTTGTCCGACAACGACCAGGTATAAACATAACCGTTGAGGGCGCTGAGCGTTAAAGATTGGCCGTATTTTATTGTCGCCGAGTCGGGGTGGATAATAATTTTACGGTCGGCAGAATCCACTTCGCATCCGGCCAATAGGAGAAATAACGGTGCCAGCGCCGCCATGCAGCCCAGCCATAAGCCTTTGGTTTTGTAGTGCATTGATTTTCAAATAACACACGTTTGGTCAGGTGTCAACGGCAAACTGGCGGCGAAATGAGGATTGACCCGCGATATATTTTTTGCCAGATTGTCGCGGATATTGTAACAATACAGGAAAATGGGTGGCATGGCCAATGAACATCTCAACGTGAGCCTTAAAACCAGTCGCATCGAGGCGCTCAGCGATGGGATCTTTGCAGTCGCCATGACCATCCTGGTCATCGGTTTCGATATCTTACTTACGCCCAAGAAGGGCGTCTCCGAATCTGGTTTGATCGCGGCGCTCCTTGCGCTTGGTCCTGATTTGCTGCATTATGTCGAGGGTTTTATAATCCTGGGCGCGTTCTGGATCGAACACCATTATCAGTTCCACTTCATTCAGCGGACGGATTCCACGTTGCTTTTTATAAACATAATCGGCCTCATGTTGATTGTGCTCATCCCTTTTTCCACGTGCGTGGCGGGCGATTATAGCGACACGCGCGTGGCGGTCTGGCTGCTGGAGATGAACCTGCTTGTAACCGGGCTGGTGTTTTACCTGCACTGGGTTTATGCCACGGCGCGGCACCGGCTGGTGGCGACCAACCTGGATCGCCGGGTTATCATATTTTACGCATGGCGCAACTTGATTGTGCCATTGGTTTCGGTGGGGGCCCTGATTTTATCATGGTTCCAGTCGTGGTGGGGTCCGGTTTTATACTTGGCCGTGCCGTTCATCCTTATTTATTACACTATTTCCGGCAAGCCGCATCACGTTCCGGCCGGTGGTGCAACACCGGGCGGCGACTAACCATGTCTGTGCTGGGCGATATCGTGTTTGTCTCGCGGACCACGGAACGTGTCTTTTCCAATCCGGTCGGCATTCTCGCCGCTACCCGGCTGACGGAAGTAAAGGATTGTCTCCGGCAAGTGGCGGTAAAAGTCAGCCAGGGGTTTTATGCGGCCGGGTTCGTGACTTATGAGGCGGCGCCTGCTTTTGATGCGGCGTTCTGTGCCCATCCACCTGGCGATCTGCCGCTGGCCTGGTTCGGTCTGTATAGCGCGCCGGCCCAATTACGGACGAAGCCGGAGGGCGCGGCTTCTTTCCGGATCGGCCCTTGGCAAGCGCTGGTGAGCGCCGCTGACTATCACCGGCAGGTCGGCCGCATTCGCGACCTGATCGTGGCTGGTGACACCTATCAGGTCAATTATGCCTTTCCCCTGCAGGCTGATTTTCAGGGTGATACCATGGCTTGGTTCAAGCAGTTGTGCGCTTCCCAGCAGGCGGACCATTGCGCATTTATCCAGGCCGGCCGCTTTCACCTGCTCTGTGCCTCGCCCGAGTTGTTCTTTAAAAAAAATGCGGATAGTTTGACCACTTGCCCTATGAAGGGAACCGCCCGGCGCGGGCGCGGGCCGGCGGAGGATATCCAGGCAGCTCAGGCGCTCGCCGCCAGCACCAAGGAGCGGGCCGAAAATATCATGATTGTGGATGTGCTCCGTAATGACATGAGCCGGGTTAGCCGGGCGGGTTCAGTCAATGTTACGCGCCTGTGCGCGCTGGAGCGGTATCCGACCGTCTGGCAGATGACATCCACGGTGGTCGCGCAATCCAGGGCATCGGTTCCAGAAATTCTGGCCGCCCTGTTCCCTTCAGGTTCCGTGACTGGTGCGCCAAAAATTCGCGCCACCGAAATAATCCATGCGCTCGAGCCACATCCGCGGGGTGTTTACTGTGGTACGATCGGCTGGTGGGCGCCTGACGGGCAAGCCGAATTTAATGTGGCGATTCGCACTGTGACAATTGATACGCAAGCCGGGACCGCGCGCTATCATGTGGGCGGAGGCATTACCCACGGTTCGGTGCCGAATAAGGAATATGCGGAGTGCCTGGCCAAAGCCGAAGTTTTGGCCCGCCCCCTGCCGGATTTTGAACTCCTGGAATCGTTACGCTGGGACGGGGGCTACTGCCTTTTACGCGAGCATTTGGACCGACTTGCGCAAAGCGCCGCCTATTTTGATTTTGCGTTCAGTCGGCCGGCTGTCGAAAAAGCGTTGCATCAATATCCTTTGCCAGTTCCGACCAAACCGTTTGGGCACGCACCGGCGCCCACGCTAAAAGTGCGTTTGCGGCTCAATCGCGCTGGCGGGTGCCGTGTGGAGGGTGAGCAGCTTCTGCCTTCAGCAACATTACGGGTTGGCCTGGCGTCGGCGCCGGTGGATGAGGACCAAGTCTGGCTCTATCATAAAACCACCTGCCGGGAGATCTACCGGCAAGCATTGCAGTCCCGTCCGGATTGTGATGATGTCATTCTATGGAATCGCCGGGGCGAGCTTACCGAAAGCACTATGGCCAACGTAGTGCTGGAGTTCGATAACCGGTTGTGGACGCCGCCGGTGACTTGTGGCTTGCTGGCCGGAACTTTTCGCCGGCATCTGCTGGAGACCGGCGCTTTGCAAGAGAGGGTGTTGCACCGCACTGACTTGCGGCGGGCCGGGGCAATACATTTGATCAATTCCGTGCGCCGCTGGATCAAAGTGCAATGGGTAGAGGCGTAACTACTCTGGCGGACAAAATTCCGTAATTAGAATGCAGAATGGCATGTAAATAGGTCTCCAGCATTTCATTACTGGCGACCTTGTTTTTACTCATGGATCTCTGTGCCGTCACGATGTTGGGCGCGCAACATGCTGGTTTCAGTGCACCTTGCCCATTTCGCGGCGCTTCTTGACGAGTTCTTCGGCCAGTGCGTAGGGGACGGCCTCGTAACGCTCGAAGTGCATGACATAGGCTGCGCGTCCCTGGCTGATGGTGCGGATCACGTTGGAATAGCCGAACATCTCGCTCAAGGGCGCCATTGCCCGGATGATCCGGTGAGTACCCTGTGAGTCCATGGCCTCGATTCGGCCACGCCGTTGGCAGATTGTGCCGGTGATGCCGCCCACAAAATCTTCCGGGGTGGTCACTTCAAGCGACATTACCGGCTCCGTGATTTCCGGGTTCGCCTTGAGAAACAGCTCGCGAAAACAGGCCCGGCCCGCTTCCTGGAATGCCATGTCGCTAGAATCCACTTCATGGTATGAGCCGTCTACAACCACCACTCGCACGTCAACCACCGGATAGCCGGCAAACGGTCCTTTATCCATGCTGCGGACGATGCCCTTTTCCACGGAGGGGATAAATTCCGTCGGAATACGTCCGCCTTTGACTTCACTGACAAACTCAAATCCCGCGCCGGTCTCCATCGGTTCCAGGCGCAAATAGACGTGCGCATATTGCCCGCGCCCGCCGGATTGTTTAACATGCTTATACTGCCCCTCGACGGTCGAAGTGAGTGTTTCGCGGAAGGCGACCTCCGGACGCCCCACGGCGACCTTGACGTCGAATTCGCGCATGAGGCGGTCAACCAGAATTTCCAGGTGCAACTCACCCATGCCTGAAATAATGGTTTCCTTGGTTTCCGGATCCAATTTGACGAAAAAGGTTGGATCTTCTTCGGCCAGCCGATGTAGGGAAGCCAGGGCCTTTTCGCCATCCAGCCGACTTTCCGGTTTCACGCTGATGGACATAACCGGGGTCGGGAATTCTATGGCCTCCAGCAGAATCGGCTTTTCCGGACTGCAGAGTGTGTCGCCCGTATGGGTTTTGGTCAACCCCACAACGCCGACAATGTCGCCGGTGGCGGCCTCCTCAATGCCTTCCTGGCGGTTGGCATGCATGCGCATTAGCCGGCCAATCCGCGCATCGGCCTGCTGGGTGCTGTTATAAACAGCATCACCGGTCCGGACCCGGCCGGAATAAATGCGCAAATAAGTCAGTTTGCCCATGTGCTTGTCGGACATTACCTTAAAGGCGATGGCCGCCATGGGCTCGTCATCGGATGGCGCGCGCTGGCTGGGCGTTTCGTCATCCGCGGAACCGGCGCTGACCACCGGTGGCAGGTCGGCTGGGGACGGCAAAAAATAAACAATACCATCCAACAGGCGCTGGATGCCCTTGTTTTTAAAGGCCGATCCACAATAAACGGGAATTACCTTATGTGCAATCGTGGCCTTGCGGATAATGACACGCATCTCTTTTTCAGTCAGTTCCCCGGTATTCAGGAATTTTTCCAGCAGGACATCATCTTGTTCCGCGCATTTTTCCACCAGGTTGGCGCGCCATTTCTTGGCCTTGGCGCGCAGTTCCGCCGGAATTTCCGTTTCCAAGCAGGTCTGGCCTTGGTCATCATCGGGGTAAGTCACCGCTGTCATGGTCAGCAGGTCAATGATTCCCAGGAATTTGTCTTCCTTGCCGATGGGCACCACGACCGGCACGGCGTTGGCACCCAGGATGTCCTGGATTTTTTTGACGACCCCGAAAAAATCAGCCCCGGTGCGGTCCATCTTGTTGATGAATGCGATTTTAGGCACGCCATATTTTTCGCTCTGCTTCCAGACCTTTTCCGACTGGGGCTGAACTCCGCCCACGGCACAGAAAAGTGCTACGGCCCCATCCAGCACCCGCAGGCTACGTTCCACTTCGGCGGTGAAGTCCACGTGCCCGGGGGTGTCAATCAGTGTAATCTCATGGTCCTTCCAGGGGAGCGTTGTGGCGGCGGAAGTGATGGTGATGCCCCGTTCGCGTTCCTGGGCCATCCAGTCGGTGGTGGCGGCGCCGTCGTGGACCTCACCGATCTTGTGGATCATGCCGGTGTAGAACAGGATCCGTTCGGTGAGCGTGGTCTTCCCCGCATCGATGTGGGCGGCGATGCCGATGTTGCGGATCCGCTCGAGCGGACAGGCGCGTTTGGGGCTGGAAGACTTGGAGGCCATTGCTGACCGTGGGCGGCGGGGCGGGGCGGCTGGGGCGGGGCGGGGTTACCAGCGGAAGTGTGCGAAGGCGCGGTTGGCCTGGGCCATCTTGTGGACGTCGTCGCGCTTGCGGACGGCGCTGCCGGTGTTGTTGGCGGCGTCCTTGAGCTCGTTGGCGAGGGCGACGTGCATCGGGGTGCCCTTGCGGTTGCGGGCGAAGGAGACGATCCAGCGCATGGCGAGGGACTCGGAGCGGCCGGGTGCGACCTCGAGCGGGACCTGGTAGGTGGCGCCGCCTACGCGGCGGCTCTTGA
>CAYYBV010000021.1:13073-16273 GCA_964469675.1 uncultured Verrucomicrobiota bacterium | reverse complement strand
AGGAACTTGTGACCTTGCTGCGGCCGGTTTCGACCACGATGATCGCCTCTGGTGCTGCGCCGGATACGCCGGCAGTGGAATCCATCCTGCACTCCCTGCGTTGGATGGTGGATAAAGGTCATGTGATCGAGTTTTATAATGGTACGCTGGCGATACCTACTCGCAAGCCGACGAACCCTCCATCGGTTAAATCTGTGCCTTCGGCGGGACAGTCACGGGCCTGATGGGCGCGGCGCTCTGCAATAATCCGGATAAGTTTAGCCAGGCAATCGCCCGCTACCGTTTCTTCCGGCGGACATTCTTTCAGGTCGGCAAGTATTACGTTGCTGCTGATATCTGTGTATTATTCAGAAAAACCGGGTTGTGGTGGTTCCACCTTGCAGGCAAATGACGGTGTTTATCCGTCCCGGTTATTCAAATTTAAACTTATAACGATTAAGGCCCAGTTCGTCGCGCATGGTGACCATTTCCCTTTGCAGGGTCTTTGGAACTGGAATGCCAAGGTCTTTGCGCGCCAGCCAGGCCAAATGCTCCTTTTCACCGGCGGTATAAATCCTTTTGGCCCCGGGCATTTTTTTTGAGCTGCGTAATTCGCGGCAGATATTGCCGGTGATTTTTTTAAATTCCGCCAGATCAACGAAGGCCTTAACATCAATTGCTATAAAAAAATGCCCGAGCCGGTAAGGGGCTTTTTTGCCATCTTCCAAACCTGACAGCATTTTCAGATAAGCGCCGCCCTGCAGGGCGGCCGATAACATTTCAACTACAGTCGCATAGCCGTAGCCTTTGTAGCCTGCGGTTTCCTCGCCGATCCCGCCGAGCGGCACAAGCGCGCAGGAACCCTTTACAAGGTCTTTCAGGATTTGGGACGTGTCGGTGCGAGTCTGGCCATTTTCGCTGATGACCCATCCTGGCGGAATTGTTTTTCCGGACCGGTGGTAGACCTCAATCTTGCCGCGTTGGGATACCGCCGTGGCACAGTCCAGGACAAAAGGAAAATCCTCGTCAGTTGGCATGCCGAAGACAAGCGGGTTGGTGCCGAGCATGTTTTCAACGCCAAAAGTCGGGGCAATCGAAGGTCGTGCGTTGGTGCCGATGATGCCGATCATGCCCTGCTCGATTGCCATGAGGGCGTAGTAACAGCAGGCGCCGAAATGAGTTGAATTCCGGACGGCCACCATGCCTATACCATACTTCGCCGCCTTTTTAATTGCCATTTTCATTGAGCGCTGGGCGGCGACCATACCCATGCCGTGGTGCGCGTCCACGACGGCAATGGCCGAGGTTTCGCGGATAATTTCAAAATTAGTCTTTGCAAATTGAACGCCGTCCTTGATCCGGTCATAATAAATTGTTTTCAGCCGGCCAATGCCATGTGAATCAATGCCGCGCTTGTCGGCGGTGATGAGCACGTCAGCGCAAATTTTTGCCTCATCTTCCGGCACACCGACAGCCTTGAAGACGGCAGTCATAAAGCGTTCCATCTTCGTGAATTTAACCCAGGCAACGGAGTTGTTTGGTTTCATATATATCCTTGGTTTTACAAAAGTGCTTCTGGAAAATAACAAAACCCGGTGGCATCTTGATAATGGGCGCGACCATCAAAAATGGCTTTGAATATTTAAAATGCCGCCATAAGTCAACCGCAAAAATCAATCATCAAGTCAAGGCGCTTTCATTATAATGACATATTAACGCCGCGCGAGGCCGCGCGGCCTCTTATGGTGATGCTTGCCAAAAAGCGACCGACGGTGCGGGCGTTTACCGGTCTGGGTGCGTGACGCCGCATGGAACCGTCAAGTCTTGCTTGTCCATCCAATCTTGCTTTGATATATTCAATAAATAGTGGCGGCTTTATTGTTTCATGGGCGCGTCAGCCATCAGTTTGTTAAACAACCAACGGAACAATACCATCCCTCATGGCGGATATCCAGTTAACTTGTACAGCCTGCGGGCGGATGCAGACCGTTGTGATATTTGACGCAGACCTTGGCGTGTCCTGTCCGGCGTGTGGGCAGGTTATGTCTCTGATAGGGCGGAAACCTGGTTTGGTGCTGAAACGGCGCGATCCACCGTGTCCGCTTGTGCCGGCGGCCAGCGAGCAGGCATTGGGATCGGCGGTGCTGCCTGATTTGGTGGCGCGGCGTTCGGCACAAAATGCGCGTGACAGCCATGCGGTTCAGGCGTCTGCGCTGCGCGTCTGGCTGAACACGCTGGTTTTTCTGGCGCTGGCTGGTTTTTTGGCTTATTACAGGTTTTGCGGCGGCTGGCCGGGAATGCCTTTGGAAGCTTTAAAATTATATGGCCTGCTGGCGATTGCGGCCGCTTATCTGTTTATAATTGGTTTAGCCTTGCGGGATAACATGTTTGACGGCTTGCTTGCCATCGTGGTTCCATTGTATCCGTTTTACTATCTGTTTTTTGCTTCCAGCGCCTTGTTTGCCCGCGCGCTGGTTGGTGCTTTGCTGGTCGTTTTTGGTTATGACAGCCTGCTGTATCTTCAGACGTGGGCCATCGGGTGGGGCGACGCTGTCAAACTTTGGATTCAGCATAAGTGACCGATAAACGATTTATTGAATATCAACAGTGTTGCCACAATACCATGTCGCATCTTGTTAAAGCCTGCATCAGTCGTGCTGCCTTGCGGCACAATGTGGCGGTGCTCAAGGCCGCCGCGGGTGGAACGCCCCTATGTGCCATGGTCAAGGCCAACGCCTATGGACACGGCGCGATCATTGTGGCGGAAGCTTTGTCCGGCATGGGGATTGCTTTCTGGGGCGTAGCTACGCTCGAGGAAGCGCTCGAATTGAAAAAGCATGCAGTGCGTGAACCGATTCTGCTGCTGCGCCCGCTGGAGTGCTATGAACGCCTCGCTGATGCCGAACAAATGCTTGGAGCTTTGCTGGAAGCGGATATTAGGCCGACCATTGGCAGCGCCGCAGGAGTTAGTCTGCTGGCCCGTTACGCCGCACAGCGACGCAGAGTCGTTCGCGTTCATCTTAAAGTGGATACCGGAATGGGACTTAACGGTTGCGCGGCTGATGATGCGGTTGCGTTGGCGATGTCAGTGTCCGCCAGCCCTTTTATGGAACTGGAAGGTGTTTACAGCCATTTTGCCACTGCTGATGAAAGCTTGCTGGATGGCGCCCTCCGGCAACAGGGCGCGTTTCAGAAGGTTCTTAATGATTTTGCGGCGCGCG
>CAYYBV010000021.1:12068-13063 GCA_964469675.1 uncultured Verrucomicrobiota bacterium | reverse complement strand
CAATAGCGCGGCCATTTTTAAACTGCCGGATTCGCGCCTGGATATGGTTCGTCCGGGCCTGGCGCTCTACGGTTACGGCGGTACATATATCAAGGGCGCTGAACAGCTGTGCCCGTCGTTACGACTTGAAGCGCCGGTTATTTTTACCAGATGGATTGCCGTGGGTGAAACCTGCGGTTATGGCCGCACGTTTGTTGCTCGTCGGAAGACGCGTATTGGTCTGTTGCCGCTGGGGTATGCCGATGGATATGACCGGCGTTGGTCCAATACGGGTCAGGTCAGCGTTGCTAAAAGGCTGGTCCCAGTCATTGGTCGGGTCAGTATGGATCTGACGATCTTGGATTTGACGGACGTGCCGGATACGGTTGTGGGCAGTTCCGTGTGTGTTATCAGCGATCGCCGGGATGATCCGCACTCCGTGGAATCCATGGCGGCGCGATTGGGAACCATCCCCTACGAAATTACCTGCGCGCTTGGGTCGCGGCTGGAACGTGTGCTAATGGAATAGAGCCACGGTGGATTCCGAATTGACACGGGCTTGAAAACATGGCACTTTTAATTCTAATAGTCCTTAAATCATTAGCCAGAATAGTATGCTGCGGACATAATCCACCCTGGGCTTGAAGGCCTGTCGGATTTTTAGTTTTCAGTTCTGGCTCTGTGTTCAAGTTAACTTGTTGGCCAGTCGGCAGTTTTGTCTAACGTTTTCAGGAGGCAGGATTTGTGGCTTATCTCATGGGCATGTCCGGATCGGTTAAGGGCCAGAAGTTCGATATTCATAAAGATCGAATGACCATTGGTCGGAATCCGATCAACGACGTGGTGCTTACGGATGAGGCGGTCTCTTCCCAGCATTGTTATTTGGCCAAGCGGGGAGAACGCTATGTTCTGCACGACCTCAACTCCACTAATGGGACCATTCTCAACTTTGAGCGGATCAAGGAAGAAGTTGAGCTCCAGCCCAAGCAAATGATTCAAATCGGCTCTTGTGAATT
>CAYYBV010000021.1:9513-12058 GCA_964469675.1 uncultured Verrucomicrobiota bacterium | reverse complement strand
GGGGTGTCTACGGTCGCGTTGTCACAGGTGGTTGTGGATGCGGGGCGGCCGGTGATTAACCCGACTTTTTTCGAAAGCGTCTCGCCCTTTGATACGCGCCGCAAAAACAGCCGGAATATGTGGTTGGCGGTGTTTGTTGTCATCGGCTTGGTCGCCCTGGCCGGTCTTTTGGTTTTCCTGATCAAGATTGTCAAGTAACCCGTCTGCCATGATGGGGACAGGAACCGATGATGCGCTCGCGGCACGCTCTCACGCTGATTGAACTTTTAGTCGCCATGGGCATTGCGGTGTTGCTGGTTGGCGTAGTGTTTGCGATCTATGCCGGCGTGCTGCGCACGCTTGATTCCCAAGGCCGCTGGCGCGCACACGCGTATCCGGTTTCCGCCGCGCTTGATGCGCTTACGCTCGATTTGGCTGGCGCCGTGATGCCTTGGGGGATTACCAATGCGCCATTTATACTGGCGGTTTCCCCGGACGGTGGCGTTGGGATCAAGCTCCACTTTTTTACGACTACCCCGATGAGCATGGCACCACCCGGAGCGGCGCAATATCAATCGCTTTCCGGGCAGTGCGTCTACGCCTATGCAATTCGCGAAATTGATTATTCCATTGCGGCGTCCAAGACCATGGGGACGAATGGCCTGATTCGTTCCTGGAGCACATTTCGTATCGACAATCCAGTCGGCCTTGTGTCCAACCAGGATATTTGGGAAAGCGTGCGCGCGATCCAGTTGGAGGTTTTTGATGGGAACCAATGGGCTAACACGTGGGGTGGGGGCACGAATTTCACCTTGCCCCGGGCGGCACGCATCACGCTTAATGTGGGCGATGAGTCTGTCAGTCCGTTTGTCGCCGAAGTGCTGATCCCGGCGGGCCAGCGTATTGCAGCGCCCAAAAGCCGGAAATTGAAAACTAATTAGGGTGGTTGAAAAAATCGCACCCGCAAAAACGAATGATGTGTAAAAATGCGTCATGTGACGTTTTTACACACGTTTCAAAGGGCTTGCTTTTTACAGGTTGCTGGTGTGCCTAGGCTGAATCTACGGCGAGCAGGTCGTTGTCTGTCGTCGGGTTTCGATCGACGCTTTCAGCCGCTCCGCCTGCCTGGTCAGTTCTGGCTGATGCGCTACGGCTGCCATTGCCAGGGCCTGGGTCGTAAGGTCAAAAGCTCTGGTGAGCTGGCCGCTTTCAAATAAACCCCGCGCTGCACGATAGTAGCGATCCATGGCCTTTGGGCGGTTGCCGCCATTTTCATAAGCCCGTCCGGCCAGCTCCAGTGCGCTGAGCATATCAAGATAACGCCCAGCCGCCTGCCAGTAAAACGCGGCGCGATCATACTCAATGGCGGCCTGCTGCGGGTTCCGCTTCAGCATCTGGACGTGGGCCCGGGTCAGTGCCGCCTCCGCCCGGATGTCGGTCCCGCTTGCCTCAAGTTGCTTTGGGTTGATGGCGGCCAGCTCGGCATCCGCGGCGGCGGCTTGGCCCTGGCCGCACAATAGCCCGGCCAGTAGAATATGCCATTGGATGCGGATGGCATCGTTCGAGTTTTCGGTTTTCTTTTGCTCTGCGCGTGCCATGCTTTCGGCTTCCTGTGTGCGTTTTTGGGCGTGGGCTATTTTAGCTTCCAGCAGGGGTAGTTCCGGGCAAGTCATGTTGGCCTGCTGAAATTCCAGCCGGGCTTCATCCAGGCATTCCCGCGCAGCGTCATAGTCGCGCAGCGACGCCAGGCAGGCGGCCAGATTGTAAGCGTTCCGGGCAATTTCCGTGTGCGCATCCATGATGCGTGCGCGCTGGAGGGCTTTCTGGTAATAGACGGATGCTTTTTCGGCGTCTCCAACCGCATAGGCGCCCTTCGCCATGGACACGTTGCGTTCGATTTCCGGATCGGTTTGGACGATTTTCGGAGGAGTGCTGCACCCGGTGTAGGCTAGGAGCAATACCGGGATAATCATGGATTGCAGCACATAACCCAGGATGCCACGGATGGCGCAACTTGGTGGCGATATGGAAGCACGCTTTGATCGCATTCGTGTAATCCACGGCAACAAAATTTGACGACCTCCGGCCTCCGCAGATACCTGGTTCGTGGTGTGTGGATTTGCATCAATCAATTTGTTCATTTGGATTCATCTCCCTTTGGTTTGGCGGGGGCCAGCCTCAGGCTGGCCGGTGAAATCAAAAATCCGCTTTCCGGGTTTTCGATATATTTGCGTACCAGCCAGTGCCGTTGGAGCCCCTCAATCAGGACCTGCGAAGATCGCATGGTGTCCTGGGCTTGGATTAAAAGGCCGGGGACATTTTCATGCAACACAACTTCGCTCTCGTGCAATGTTTTGCGGGTTTGTTCCGTGAGCGCCGGAACCTCGTCGAGCACGGCGGCAACCTTGTCCAATGTTGGCAGCAGCCTGGCACGGAGCTCGTCCAAAAGCAGCATGGCTTGTTTGGTGATGTCTTTGTCCAGCGTGCATGGGATTATGCTGCCGTTAGGCATCAGCGGTGCCTGGCGGTTGCCGATGGATATATCCACAAACGAATCACCGGCCAC
>CAYYBV010000021.1:0-9503 GCA_964469675.1 uncultured Verrucomicrobiota bacterium | reverse complement strand
TGTGGAGTTTGTGCGCACAAAGCCGTGAAAACTGGCTTTCAGTTCGAAAGTCGCTTCGATCGTTCCTTCCATGGTGGGGTTGATGCTGATGACGCTGCCGGCCACGGTGTCGCGTATTTTCACCTCAGCCCCTTTCTTCAACCCGTAGGTTCCTTCTTCAGCCTGGAACACGGTGTGGAGCCGGAACTTGGGCTCGAAAAGGCCCTGGGCCCGGCCCGCCATGAAAATGCCTGCAATCAGTGCGGCGATCGCGAACAGCACAAAGGCACCGGTTATTTCGTTGACAAAGCGAAACTTGAATGTTTTGTCGAGCATAGGTTATTCCTCCACGATAACTATTCGGATTTTATGACGGCGGCCCCACGAAACGGGTTAAGCGTGCGAATATGCTGCCGCCTAAAATTTAGTTGCCTTCTCCCGATTGTGCGTATTTTTTAGTGGCCTCTTGCGTGTCATTGGTTTTACATTTTTACCAAGTTCAATCCCCGCATTGCATATCGTGTGACTGGCGGTATTTCCAGGTGCCATTCAGTCCAGTCCCGACTTTCCGGAATGTCGGGATCGGTCAGCCACAGCACGGTTGCCTGTCTTGAACAGGCTGTTCGTACGGCGCCAAGCAGACGAGGCAAGTGTTCCAGGGCGACACCCTGCATGGGGTTTTCAAGCAACACCAGCCGGGGGTATCCGATGAAGCCCCGGATCCATTCGGCGCGCCGCAGGTCACGGGACGCCAGCAAAGCCGGTCTTATTTTTGGCAATTCGCTAAAGCCAAAATCTTTGGCCAGTGCCTCAGCCTCGGCCAGGATTTCCGCGTCCGGCCGCCGGGTGTGGTGACGTTGGGCGATGATCACGTTTTCGCTTACGTTTAAATTGCTAATCCAGCCTTGGCCGTCGAAGACCCGGCCAATCTGCGCACGCTGCTGCAACACTTCTTCCGGGGGCATTGTGGCCCACGCTTTGCCCTGGAACAGAACGCAACCTTCGATAGGGTCGAGCAATCCGGTGGCCAAGTCGGCAAACGGCGATCGTTCGTTGCCCGGCTCCAGCTGGATAATAGTCAGTGTGCCTGGGTTGAGCCCTGCGCTGACATGGCTCACGCCGGCATGTTCCTGGGCTGCCGGGATCGTCACGTTCGTGAATTCCAGAATGGGATTTGCGGCGTTCATATTATAAGCGGGCTATATGCCTCCAGCCTGTTTTTAAATATAGGTCAGCACGGAAACAATGGCTGAAATAATGAAGAGCGCCGCAATTGAGCGTACGACTGCCCGTGTGGCGGCCTGCGGCACCTCCGTAATTGAATTGCGCACACTAAGGCCTTCCATGATGCAAATACCGGCCGTGAACAGTCCGGGCACCAGGGTCTTGGCCAGCAGGTTATACACGTCTGCCGGATGCAAACCTTTAAGGATGGTATTCAAGAAAATTGCCGGGTCCGCGGCGCTGATACCGAAGAGAATGCCGAAGGCATAACCGCTGATAAAGGCGACGATGGTGAACCAGATGGTCAGGCAAAAAATTGATATGGCCACGGCCAGGGCCCGTGGAATAGCCAGATAGAGCAGGGCATCCAGTCCCTGGGATTCCAGCACCTTGATCTCGCCAAGCACTTTCATGTTGGCCAGCTCGACGGCGATAGCAGTTCCGCTGCGGGCGATGACAATGAAATTTACCAGGAGCGGGGCCACCTCGCGGAGTATGACTGTCACCAGGACGGAACCGAGCATTTCAGATTGGCCGGCCTTACTCAGCCAGACTTGGGCCTGCACGACCACCGAGATACCGGTCAGGAACGCCACCAGGGAGACGAAACGCAGGGCTTCGACGCCGGTGAACAATATTTGGCGCGCGAACACCGCGCGGGTGGTGCGCGGCCAGCGCCGCGGCCGGGCTGCCTGCCCGAGGATGCTTCCCACCATGGCGAAAAGATGCGCAGTCTCACGCATTTTGGTGATGGTGCGTCGGCCGATTGTCCCGCTGAATGTCATGGGTATTTACCTGCAGGGTGGTAGGTGCAATTCCGTCCTAATATTGTTAATCATTTTCATCATCCGCCGCCCGTACGCGACATATATTCCAGGGGCATCCAGACTGTGCCTTGATCCGGGATCGTGGAAAACGGCACCCATATGCGGCTCGATTGAAATGCCGCCGTCATAGCCACGCGTGAAAAGGTCCTTGATGATTGCGGGTATCTCGGCCCGGCCTTCCCCGGGATAGGTATAAGTAGCTTTTTGGTCGGCCGGGTCCCAGATTGCGTCCTTGATATGGACATAGGCGATGTGCGCGCGAACATGGGAATAGAATTCCCAGGAGGATTGCTTTGGGTAGGGCGCGGGCTTGCTGCGGTCGTCGCTGGCGACCGGGTTGCCGGTGTCAAAAACCAGCTTCAGCCCGGGAACGTTTTCCAGGAGCTTGAGCGTAAATTGCCACCCCATGCCGCCGTAGTTCATGCAGTTCTCGTGAACGGCCGTCAGCCCGGCATCCGCGAACATCCGGTGAATTTCACGGACGCGCCTGAAGCGCTCGACCTCCATCTGGTCTTGGCCGCCGTGCACGGCGAAACTCATGATGCGGACCATCTTGGCGCCAAGCCGCTGCATGCGCGGAATCGCGCGCCGGGCTTCCGCCAGCGAGCTTGCGGCGGGCTGGTCAATCTGCTTGCTCCAGTTGCCGATCGCGGAGCCAAAGCAGTTGATGCGCAAGCCGGCGGCTTCCATCTTGGCGGCAAGCCGATCAAAGGCCGCGTCGGAAATGTCGTGAATATTGCCGGCCGGAAAATCGTCCACCTGGACGTTGCGCGATTCAATGTTGCGCCAGCCGAGCTCTTTTGTCACCCGGATCTGGACGTCCAAGGATGCGCCGGCTTCATCCGCAAAACCAGTCATGTACATGGCGTGTTTTCCTTTGCTGACGCACTGTGTTTGCCGTTGCTTGCTTAAAAACAAGGCCGTTTGCCGGCGTCACCGTCATCCTGGCGCGACGGCCTGCGGGGCGCCGGGCGCTTCGCCTTCGCTGGCCTTGGAAAATCCGTTCATCTGCTCAATCTTGACTTCCACGCGGCCCAGGCGCTTATCCGCTTCCTCGTAGCGCTTCTGGGCGTTTCCGAGGTGTTGGCCGATCACGCGAAAATCTTCCGTGAAATTGTCCAGATCCTTTTTCAGGCGCGCAAGGTTGTCCATGATCTCCCGCGCGCTTTCTTCGACGCGCAAGCCGCGCAAGCCCAGCAGGATAGTCTGAAGATAGGCAAAAAAAGAATTAGGCGAGACCGGGATGACTCGCCGCTTGAGCGCATACTGGAAGAGCGCATCCTCGTCGCTGCCATCATTGCGCACGATAATGGCGTAATAGATGTTTTCGGCGGGAATATACATCATGGCAAAATCCAATGTGCCTTCATCGGTGCGAATATATTTTTTGGCGATATCATCAATGTGTTTCTTGATGTCACGGACAAACTGTTTGCCGGCGGCCGCGCGTTCTGCCTCGTCGGTGGGATTGACACTGCGCCTGAAATTTTCAAGCGGAAACTTGGCGTCAATGGCTGCCAACCCCAGGCTGAGCTTGATGACGGCGTCCACGGTTTCGCCACCCTTGAATTTATACTGCAGCGTATAGCTCTTTTCGGGCAGCACTTGGGCCAGTAGTTCGGCCAGCATGTATTCCCCGAAACCGCCCCGCAGTTTGGGCGCCTGCAATGTTTGCTGAAGTTCGGCAATGTTCCGGCCGACATCAAAAATACGCTTGGAAGCCTCGTCCATCTGGCCGAGTCGCTCGCGGACATCGCCAATTACTTTGGCGGTATTATCCAGCCGATCCCCCATTGTGCGGTTGGCGTCGGTTAACGAGCGCGCCACTTGCTCATGCAACTGGCGCAGTTCTTCGCGCAGGTGCTTTTGTAATCCATCGGCTTGCAGGGCTGTTTGGGTTAGTCCGGACTGCAGCTGATTCTGCAGGAGCAGGAGCGCCTGCGTGGCGGTATCCCGGCGCGTGAGCGCGTGCCGTATCCACCAAGCCGCCAGGCCCATGGCGGCTATGATGATTAATACTGGAAAAACATAGTCCATTGCCATAGAATCATACCGGAAACGCAAAATGAATCAAGAGTTCCCGGGCTTTTGTTTCCATCAGCTGAGGGAATCTTCGTTTTGAAAAACTTCGGCAACTTTGCCGTTTTGTCGCTGCGGCCGGGACTAATGGACCCTGCACCGATCGGGTGTAGGCGCGGGTTGTCGGCGCCGCTATGGATGATGTTTCTATACATTGATTTAACCAGGGTGATCACCCGGCTGCGAACTAGGAGTTAAAAATATTTAATCAGATGTCTTTCGATAATTCCATTCATGTGCTTTCGGACGTTGTGGCGAACAAAATCGCCGCCGGCGAAGTGGTCGAGCGCCCGGCTTCCGTGCTCAAGGAGCTAGTTGAAAATGCGCTGGATGCCGGCGCGACCCAGATTGATGTGGCCATCATCTGCGGTGGGCGAACGCTGGTTGGCGTGGCGGATAATGGCCGGGGCATGAGCCGGGATGATGCGCTCCTTGCGATTGAACGGCATGCCACCAGTAAAATCAGGGACGTGGATGACTTGGAGCGGATTGCCACGCTGGGGTTTCGCGGTGAAGCCTTGGCGGCCATTAGCTCGGTGGCGCGGTTCCGGCTCTGCACGCGGCGCGCTGCTGATCTGACGGGCACCGAGCTTATCATGGCGGGCGGCAAAATCCAGGAGGTGCGCGATGTCGGCTGTCCCCCGGGCACGTCCGTGGAGGTGCGCCATTTGTTTTTTAATGTGCCCGCCCGGCGTAAGTTCTTGCGTTCCGAGCAAACGGAGCTGGTGCATCTCCGACAGGTGTTCATGATTTACGCGATGGCACATCCCGCGGTTGGTATGCAGTTGATGGTGGATGGGCGGCTTGTTTTTGGCTTGGTGCCGGGAGCGACTTTCGAGGAACGCCGGCGGGATTTGTTTTCATTTTTAGCGCCGAATGATTTGCGGCCGGTTAATTATGTTGGCGCCGGTCTGCGCGTGACTGGCCATGTTGGTTTGCCGTCGGCCAGCCGTTCCGACCGCTCGGAACAATATATTTTCATCAATGGCCGCCCGGCCGGAGCGCCGGTCGTCAGCGGTGCCATCCGCGAGGGCTACCGTGCAGTGTTGCCCCGTGATCGCTATCCGGTTGTTTTTTTGTTTTTGGAGCTGGACCCGGCGCTGGTAGATGTCAATGTGCATCCGACCAAGCGTGAGGTTCGGTTTTACCATCCCGGCGCGGTGCGTGAAGCCGTGACGACGGCCATACGCCAAGCCTTGGCGCCCGCTGGCGCTGGCTCGTTTGTGCCACAGTCGGTCCGTCCGTTGATGCCTGATCCCGGCGCGATTTTAAACCGTGATGGTTCTTTGCCGTTGCAAGGGTTGGAGCCGAGTGTGCCCGGGTCGCCCGTTTCTTTCGAGCGCCGATTTCCTTACCCTGCCCGTCCGGTGTTGGCGCCCGGAACCGGCACACCGTGTCCGCCTGCAGCACCGGTTGAACCGTCGTGTCATTCAATGGAGGCGGACGCGCCTTGGGCTTGGTGCCGAATCCTGGGGCAAATCGGGAGCCTGTATGTCGTAATGGAGACGGAAGATGGGTTGGCGCTCATGGACCCGCATGCTGCCCATGAACGCGTGTTATATGAACGCTTTATGGCGCAGGTTACCCTGGGCCAGATTGAAAGCCAGGGATTGCTGGTTCCCGAGACGGTTGATTTGCCGCCCCGCGACGCCCTGCGGGTGCGTCTTCATCTCGATCTTCTGAAGAAAATGGGATTCGGGATCGCCGAGTTCGGCGGCGATACGTTTGTCGTGGATGCCCTGCCGCTGTGTTTTCAATGCACAACGGCGCGGGCGCTGCTTACGGATGTAAGCGCAATTCTTGAAAAATCCGGTGAGCGGCGGAGTGCCGATCATCTTTTGGAAGAGCATATTGCACAGGCGGCCTGCAAGGCGGCGGTCAAGGCCCATGCGATCCTGACGCGGGAGGAAATTGAGGAACTGGTGATGCAGTTGGCGAAAACCGAGATGCCCTATACGTGCCCACACGGCAGGCCCACCATCATTCATACTTCATTCCAGGAGTTGGCGAGAAAATTCGGCCGGGAGTAAAACTCCGTGGAGGGGGCTTGGTCTGCAGGTAGCTTTTTACTCCATTATAGGCGCAAAGATAGCGTTTGCGGTCATTGGCGCTCATGCTTTCCGCCAATGTTTGCTGAATGTCGCGGAACGGTGCCTCGAGCATTTCCAAAAGACGGGCTACATCCTGGAGCAACTGCTCCCCGTCGCGCGCGAAACTGACGATTTTATTTGCCTTGCCGTTGTGGTGCAGGAGCTGCCAGAGCGGGCTTTGGCGGTCCTTCAAGGCATGCTCGTTTTCCATGATAACACGGACGGAATAGAGGTTGCATAAGAGCATGCGGACAAAAAGCAGGAAGGGCGCTTCCATCGGTGACGTGTGCGTGGTGCTAGTCGCCAGCGTGCCGTGCTCCACGGCGGACTGCAGGCAATCCAGCGCGACATCAATCTGCTGGGATCGCTGCTTGTAGGGCGCCTCGGTCAGGCAGGCGTTAAAGACCTCGATGGCCTTTTCGAGAAATGCATCCTGCCGGGCCAAGTGGACGGGGCGATTAGTTTCGCAGACTTGTTTTTTCATGGTATCAGACGCGATGACATGATCGAAGCTTGCAGAATATGAAAATTGATGCCATAGTACTGAACATGTTTCAAGTAAAATCTTAAAACAAATCACCGGCAGGCATGCGAAGCAGGAGTCGTGGCATGCCTGTACGCGACACGTGGGAAGATGGCGTCATGCTGGATATTAAAATTATCCGTGAGCGCGAAGCCGAGGTGCGCGCGGCCTTGGCGCGCCGCGGTGCGGCGAACCATTTGGACGCCCTGTTGCAAGTTGATAAAAAACGGCGTTGTTTGGTGACCGCCGTGGAGTCCCTCAAGCGCCAGCGCAATATGGCGTCGGAGGAGATTGGTAAATTAAAAAAGGCCGGGCAAGACACGGGGGCCAGGCAGGCGGCGGTCAAGGCCGTTGGCGCGAAGATTGCCGCGCTGGATGACCAGATTCAGCAGGCTGACCGGGAATTAAGTTCTATTTTATTGATGATTCCAAACATGCCGCACCAGAGTGTTCCGGATGGCACAAGCGCGGCAGATAACAAGCTGGTGCGCACGCACGGCACTCCCCAGCCTTTGGCCTTCAAACCCAAGACGCATCTGGAACTAGGCGCCAGCCTGGGCATTTTGGATTTTGAACGCGCGGCCCGCATGGCCGGCGCCGGATTCCCTTTGTACGTTGGTCTGGGCGCCCGGCTTGAGCGTGCGCTAGTCCAGTTTATGCTCGACCTGCATGTCCAGGAACACGGCTATACGGAAGTGTCCACGCCTTTTGTCTGTAATTCAGCGGCCATGACCGGTACGGGGCAGTTGCCTAAAATGGCCGAGGATATGTATCACATTCCTGCGGACGATCTCTATCTGATTCCCACCGCCGAGGTGCCCATCACCAATATTTATCGCGAGGAGATTATTGAACGCCAGTTGCCGATATACCTGACGGCATATTCGCCCTGTTTCCGGCGCGAGGCTGGGTCTGCCGGGCGCGAAACGCGCGGGCTCATCCGCATACACCAGTTTGATAAAGTCGAGATGGTTAAATTCGTGGAACCGGAAACATCCTATCAGGAACTGGAGTTGCTCGTGGCTAACGCGGAGGATGTGCTCCAACGTCTGGGCCTGACCTATCGCGTACTTGCACTCTGCGCTGGGGATATCAGCTTTGCGGCCGCCAAATGCTATGATATTGAACTCTGGGCGCCCGGTCAGCAGGCTTGGCTGGAGGTATCTTCTTGCAGTAATTTTGAGTCTTTCCAGGCGCGCCGCGCCGGTATTCGGTATCGCTCCAAATCAAAAAAAGTGGACTGCGTCCATACTTTGAACGGGTCCGGCGTGGCTTTGGCCAGGCTCCTGGTCGCCATTCTTGAAAATGGCCAGACCGCTGATGGCACCGTTAATTTGCCGGAAGCCATTGTGCCTTATATGGGCGGTATCCATCGCCTGGAGCCCGGTAAAAATGTGAGATTGTAAACAAGCGCCGCAATTTAAATAAAAATAGTTGGCTTATCGGTCAGGCGTTTGTTTCGCTTTTATCGTGTCATGCTCCGCAATGTTGTCATCCAAACCATTCGGCAACACAACCTGCTGGCGCACGGCCAGCGCATCCTGGTCGGTGTCTCGGGTGGCGCCGATTCCGTGGCCCTGCTTGCCGTGTTGCGTGATCTTTCGGTGGCCTGGAAGCTTGGTCTGACGGTTGCCCATCTTGATCATGGTATTCGGGGTCCGGCGGCCGTGGCGGACGCCGCCTTTGTGGCTGGTTTGGCGAAAAAATGGAAACTGAAATTTATCAGTGGCCGGGTTAATGTGCCTGTCCAGGCGCGGCGTCGAAGCATTTCGCTAGAAATGGCCGGGCGTTTGGCGCGTTATAATTTTTTTGCCAAAGCAGCGCGTGCCTATCATTGTGATTCCGTGGCTACAGCTCACACGGCTGATGACCAGGCCGAAACGATTCTTTTGAACCTGGTGCGTGGCGCCGGTGCGGCGGGATTGGCTGGGATTCCTTATGTTGGCCGGCATGGTGCCCTCAAGGTCGTGCGGCCGCTTCGCGATGTAAATCGCAAAAGCATTGAGCAGTTTTTGGAAAAACGCCACATAGTCTGGTGCCATGATGCCACCAATGCGGATCCCGCATTTTTACGCAATCGCGTTCGGCATGAAGTCCTGCCGCTCATTGCAGATCGGCTGAATCCCGGCATCCGCCCGGCGCTGTTGCGGGTAAGTGACATCCTGGCCAGTGAGCACGAATGGTTGAATGCCCTGGCGGCAGATATTTTTGAACAATGCCGTACGTCGGTTGCGGGTCGCGCATTGGTGGCCGCCCGGCTTAGCGGCTACCCCGTGGCCGCCCGGCGGCGGGTATTGCGGCACTGGCTGACAATGGGTGGCCTGGAACCAGAGACACTGAATTTTGACGCCATCGAGCGCCTGGATAACCTCGTTACCGATTGGCGCGGCGGACGTGCGGTGACATTATCCGGTGGTTGGTTGGTAAGTCGGGCGCGTGGCCTGTTGTCCTTGTCCAAACCTGAAAATCAATCTTTGCGGGCGTTTTCCGTAAGCCTGATTGTGCCCGGTCAAACAAGGCTGCCAGAGCCGGGCTGTTGGATTCGCGTATTCATTGAGCCAGGGATTGTGAAAGAATACCCCGAGACCATTGGCGCGTTGCCGGCGCGCGCATCGCTCTCACTGCGGGCCTGGCGTGAGCGACGCCTGCTGGCACGCTCCTGGAAGCCCGGTGATCGTATGCGTCCGCTGGGTATGCAGGGGACTAAAAAACTGCAGGACATTTTCAGTGACGGCAAGGTCTCACCGGCTTTGCGCCATAAATTGCCGGTAATTGAATGCC
>CAYYBV010000020.1:0-16540 GCA_964469675.1 uncultured Verrucomicrobiota bacterium | reverse complement strand
AAATCCATGCGCAAAATGGCCAAGGCCGCAAAGGCGCCACAACCGGCCCGGGGCAGAGATGATAGAATGGTCAGGGGATGGATAAAACTTTCATAGAGAATTCCCAGGACCATGTAAATCACCAGGACGGTCACGATCAGCAAAAACCCCATGCTGGCTAATGATGACTGGAAGGCCTGCGCCGATCCCTGGAAGGCCGTCGCCACCGATGCCGGCAGGGTGGCGCGGCTAAACCGGTTGATCTCATCAATGGCCGGGCCGATCGAATAACCCGGCTTGAGGTTAAATGAAATCGTGGCGGAAGGAACTTGCCCTGAGTGATTGATAGTGAGGGGTGACACCGTCTCGTGAATCGAGGCGACCGTGTGCAGGGGCACCAGTTGGCCGCGATCGGACTTGATATACAGCGCTTCCAATGACGAAGGGTTCTGGCGGAATTCGGGGAGCAGTTCCAGAATGACATAATAAAACGTGGAGGCGGTATAGATGGTGGAGACCTGGCGCGAACCATAAGCGGAGTAAAACGCTTCCTGGATCTGTTGCAAAGTCAGCCCCAGCGCCGAGGCCTTGTCGCGATCCACCGTGATCGCAAGCTTGGGCTTGCGGGGTTGCAGGTCGGATTTGACATCCACCAGGGCAGGTATGGAACGGATTTTCGCCTCCATGATCGCCCCGTAATTATAAAGGCTGTCCAGGTCACTGCTCTGCAATGTGAACTGCCACTGGGCGCTAGCAAGCCGCGAACCAATGGCAATCAAGGGCGGATTGACCAGCGACACAATCAGTCCCGGGATCCGGTTGAGATGCGGACGGAGTTCATTGATGATTGCATCGACGGATTTGTTCCGGTCGGCACGCGCTTTCAGGCTCACGAACGCCAAGCCGTTATTATCGCCCGAAAAACCGGCAATCGAGACAATTTGCGCCGCCCGGCAATCGGTATTTTTTAACAGCGCCTCGTTCAGCGCTTCCTGGTGTTTCACCATATCGGCGAAAGAAGCCCGGTCATGTAAAATCGAAAAAATACGGAAAAAATTCTGGTCCTGGGCGGGAATGAATCCTTTGGGAACTGAAATAAAGAGATACACCATTGCCATGGTGATCAGCATGGTCACCACCAGGGTCATCCGCCGATGGTGCAACACCCAGCGCAGGCTGCGACCGTAAGCCGCCTGCCAAGCGTTGAACATGCGTTCGGACGAGGCGTGAAACCGCCCGGCGTTGTTTTTGGAGACGCGTCCCAAAAAACGGCTGCATAACATGGGCGTCAAGGTCAGGGAGATAATTCCTGAAAACACGATCGCCGCGGTAATGCACACGGCGAACTCCCGGAACAACCGGCCCAGCAGGCCGCCCATGAACATAATCGGGATGAATACCACCGCCAGTGAGATGGTCATCGAAAGCACGGTAAAACCGATCTCGCGGGATCCTTTGATTGAAGCCTCCAGGGCGCCCTCGCCGGATTCGATCCGGCGAATAATGTTTTCAAGAACAACGATGGCATCATCAACCACAAAGCCGATCGAAAGGGTAATGGCCATAAGGGACAGGGTGTTCAGAGTGAATCCAAGCAGACGCATCACCACAAAGGTGGCAATCAGCGCCAGGGGAATCACCAGGCCGGGAATCAGCGTGGTCTTCATCGAGCGCAGGAAAATGAAAATGACCGCAATGACCAGGAGGATCGTCAGAACCATCGTGCCCTGCACGTCCGTGATTGATTCACGGATGAAATCCGATTGGTCGTAAAATAGGTGCAGGGCCATCGCCCCGGGCAACATCGTCCGCAGGCGCGGCAAACGCGCCTTGATGGTCGTGGCCAAGTCCACGGTATTGGCCCCCGGCTGCTTGCGCACCCGTAGAATGACGGTCTGCTTGGTCGCCCCGCAGTCAAGGAACCAGGCCATGGTGCGGTCATTCTCGATGCTATCCACGGCCCGGCCGATATCCCTAATCCGCAGCGGATAGCCGTTAGCGTAAGTCACCACCAACGCCTCGAAGGACTTGGCGTCGGGCAACTGCCCGTTGGATTCGATGGTGTAGGCAATGGCCTCATTGTCAATCTTGCCGCCCGGCAGATTAACATTCCCGGTCGCCAGGGCACGGGAGACTTCGTTAATGCCGATCTTTTTATTAGCCAAGGAACGGGGATTGACCTGCACCCGCACGGCGTATTTCTGGAGCGGCAGGATGTCGATCTCGGCAATGCCATTAATCGTGGCCAGATTCGGGATTAGAATCGTTTCGCCAAAATCGTGTAATGCCGATACCGGGAGGGAATCGGAAGTCAGGGCGATAAACATGATGGGCATGTCGGCCGGATTAACCTTTTTGAACGTGGGCGGATTGGGCATGTCCTTGGGAAGCACCCCCATGGCCGCCGCAATCGCCGAGTTTATATCAACGGCCGCGGCATCGATATTGCGATCCAGGGAAAATTGGATATTAATGGTCGTGGCCCCCAAGGAACTCGAGGAAGCCATGGAGTCAATCCCGGCAATCGACGAAAACTGTTTTTCAAGCGGCGTGGCGACCGTCGCCGCCATGGTCTCCGGACTCGCCCCCGGCAAAAACGCCGTGACACTGATGGTCGGGAAATCGACATCCGGCAGATTGTTGATCGACAGATTGCGGTAACTGAGAAGTCCAAAGAAAAAAAGGCCGAACATGACCAGAACGGTCATGACCGGGCGCCGGATCCATTGTTCCGAAAAGTTCATGCCATCTTACCGGACCACGGATGTCGCGTTCGGCGGGGCGGAAGCCGGCGAATTGGCAATTACAATGGCTGCGCCGTCTTGCAGCTTGTTCAGCCCATCAGTCACCACGATTTCGCCGGACGCCACGCCACCATTCAAAACCACTTCATTGCCGACCATGCGGCGCACCTGCACCGCGCGCAGTTGCGCAACGCCACCATCCTTGACCACGAATACCAAGTCGCCCTTTGGCCCCTTTGTAACGGCACTGGCCGGAACCACGACGGATCCCGGCTCCGCCCCGATAATGAGCGTGGCCTGAACATACTGGCCCGGCCAAAGCAAGGCGTTTGTATTGGCGAACGTCCCCTTCAAACGGATCATTCCCGTGGCGGGATCGACGGTGTTGTCAATAAAAGTCAGCTGGCCCGGGCAAGGTTGAACGCCGGTTCCCGGGACACTGATTTCCACAGCTAAAACGGCTTTTTCTTGGGCAGAGCGGATTTCCGGCAGGAATTTTTCGGGAACCGCAAACGTCACGTAAACCGGTTTAACCTGGTTGACCACAAGCAAGGTTGTCTTCTTGGCCTCAATCACAGCGCCCTGGTTAACCACATACGCCCCGGCACGGCCCGGGATCGGACTGCGAATTGAACAATATCCGACGTTCAGTCGGGCTTGCTCGACAACCGCACGATCGGCGGCGACAATGTCTTGCTGGGCGTTAGCTTCCGCACGGGCTTTTTCGAATTCCGACCGCGAGACACCGTCTTCTTCGATAAGCCGTCTTTTCCGTTCAGCCTCGCTGATCTTGAAAATCAACGTTGCCTCGTCACCGGCCAGACGCGCCTCTGCCTCGCGCAGCGCCTCTATAAATGGGGCCGGATCAATGCTCACCAAAAGCGCGCCACTCTGAACCTCGTCCCCATCCCGAAAATGCAGCTTCAGAACCTGTCCGGATACTTGCGGGATAATCTTTAAGGAGTTATAGGCTTCGACCGATCCCATTGCTTCCACAACCAGCGGCATGGTTTTGGTAACCACCCGGGCTGTTATGACCGGGACCGGCGGAACCGGGACGGTCGTTTTTTTACCGCAACTGCACAAACCGGCAAGGGCCGCCAGGATGATCCAGGAATATCTTTTATTCATAGGTTGTGCCCGGTCAACTTAATGGGCCAATATTATGCCAACGGCGCGTATTATCAAGCCCAAAGGCACGATTTGGATCCCAATCCGGCAGAAACCATGAGCAACGGATGCCTGACGCGGAGCAATTCTGCGTTTCCGGCGTTCCCGCGCCAGTGAAATAAATTCTTCGATTTAGCTTTTTTTCCGGAATGTATCACCAAGCCGTTTTAATCCTACGGAACAGTCACGGCCGGGCAGACAGAGTTCTATCAAAAACAGCTTGTCCTGCTCGGCGGCCGCGGATGCCAGGGCGCGTTCCAGCTCTCCCTCGGTGGTCACCCGGAGACCGACGGCATGCGCGCCGCCGCCTAACGCCGCAGGCAGATCCGCATAGTTCCACATCTGGATGTCATTGTACGGCCCATCCTCGTGCAGCACGCGCTCAATCAGGTAACCGTCATTATTGATCAGCAGGATTACGGCGGGGCACTTCTGCCTGATCAGGGTGGATAGCTCCTGGGCGGTCATCTGGAAGGCGCCGTCGCCGGTCAGCACCACCGGGCGCTTGCCCGGACGGGCAAGTGCTACCCCCAGCGCCGCCGGAGTGCAATAGCCGATGGATGCGTAAAAGACCTGGACAATGAAGTTTTCGGCTTCTTCAATGTCAAACTCCGGAGCCGCGCAAAAGGCATCCCCCGCTTCGGCAAGCAGGATCATCCGGTCATCGAGAAACGTGTTCAGCCGCTCGTACATGCGCAGGGCCGTCAGCTTCTTCGCCTCCTCGGGCACGAACGGCGCCTTGGCATGGCAGGCACCAACCGGATGCGAAGACAGGTACGAACGCGGACGGACCATGGTCATAAGCCCGCGGATAAAGTCGCCTAATTGCACATCCTGATAACAGTGCTCACCAATGCGTACCTGGCCGTTACCGGCAACGATCATGCGCCGATGATCAAGATGACCACTGAACATGCCGGTATCCAAATCAGTCATCCAGGCCCCCAACGACAGCAGGCAGTCAGAGGATTCGACCTGTTGGCTAACTTTTTCACGACTCCAACCCCCCTGGTAGATGCCGATAAACTGGGGATGAAGCTCCGGAAGCACGGATTTGCTGCTGAGCATGGTGGCAAAGGGGAGCTCAAGGTTTTCCACAAGTTGGAGGAGACTATTGCCCAGGCCAAAGCGCAACAACTCAACGCCCGCCAAAACGATGGGATTGGTGGCCATGTTGATCAACTCCGCCGCCGCCTGAAGACAGCGCTTCAGGCCTTCGGGATCTGTGTGCAGTGTTGCGGTATGGGCAAGCGGGGCAGGCTGACGGCAGGGGGCATGCGCCATATCGGCGGGAAACTCCAGGTAGACCGGCAGTTTATGGAGAATCCCGTTGCAGATAACCCGGTCAATCTCATCGGGAGCGGTTTCTGGATTGGTAAGAATCGCAGCATCAATCGTAACCTTTTTGAATATATCCAACTGCCGGTAATAGTCGGAAACAAGGTGGTGCACCAGCGCGCCCGCCTCTCTACGCCGGGCAGGCGGGGCGCCGCTGATGACAATGAGGGGCACCCGCTCGGCATAGGCCCCGGCGACCGCATTCAGGATGCTGAAACCGCCCACGCAGTAAGTGACCACGGCGGCGCCGGCGCCATTCAGGCGGGCGTAACCATCGGCCGCGTAGCCGGCATTCAATTCATTGCAGGTGCCAATCCACTTTATCGGACTGCCAATCACCTCGTCGAGAAAATCAAGATTATAATCGCCAGGCACCCCAAAGAGATGCCCGATGCCAGCCTCCTGCAGGCGATAGAGTAGATAGCGCGATATGGTACAGGTCCGCCCATTGTTTTCAACCATTGTGTCACCTCGCATGTTCATTTGACTGCGCGGTATATGTTTTATTACCGCGGCACATGCTAACATCATCGTTTTAGCTGGCATCTTATACATCACAAATTGTCGTGCAAAACAAGCCAATATTTACCAGCCCACACAGTTGCGCAGGCGCAACAATCCTGACTTCGCGAAAATTTTGGGCAAATCAGCCCGAATTGCCGCCGCTGCAAAAAAGGAATGAGCGCTGCGGGCGTTTTGGTCGCCCCCCGTTTTAGTCAAGGCCAATTCCGGCTGGCATGGGTGCGCAAGTTCCGGATACATGCTTGTTCGGATTTGCACTGGTGGTTGTGAACATGCACTGCTATATTCCGCACGTGAAAACATGCACGATTCAGACAACGGCACAAACCGAATTTGTGGACATCACCTCCTTGGTTCAGACGGCCATAGTGGAAATCGGTGTGCACGTGGGCGCCGTCACCGTTTTTGTGCCACACACGACTGCTGGAATCACCATCAATGAAAATGCCGATCCGGATGTTGTGACCGACATTAAAGCGGGATTGGAAAAAATTGTCCCTTGGCATGGCCATTACCGGCATAGCGAGGGTAATTCTGCGGCACATATTAAGGCCGGGCTGATGGGATCATCCGTCCGGGTGCTGGTGGAAAACAACCGGCTACAACTCGGGACCTGGCAGGCAGTTTATTTCTGCGAATTCGATGGCCCGCGCACGCGCTTGGTTTGGATCGGCTGATCCCTGCAAAGGACAGGGTGGTCGGGTTTAAAAGGGAGCCCGATAGGCATCAGAATAGCCGGGTTGCCTTTGTTATCCACCCCTGATTGACCACCACAACGTCACCTTGGTCAAAAACCTTCTCCAACAAGCCGCCTTATGATGAATCGGCTGACTGATAGCAAACAAGCAACTTACATTTAGGCCAGGCGCATGCGCAGATCACTGTATTCTGGCTTGTTCCCATCTGTTTAATCTAAAGCCTCACATGTTTGTTCTGCCTTGTCACCTTCCATCTTACAAGGCATGTCATCGCGGAAATGGACAAGCGGAAGCAGGAACCAAGAACCTTGACTTTATTTTCACTTCCCGTATTGTTGATCCACTTTCGGCGATATTAATTGGTTTGTGCCTCTTACGGATCAGGGCCGCCAAATTGGCACAAACACGATGCAAACAGCCGATAAAGATACTGAAGCATTCGGTAATGTTATCTTACGATATTGAAAATAAAGCCCTTGGAGAGGTGGCTGAGTGGCCGAAAGCAGCGGTTTGCTAAACCGCCGTACCGGGTAAACTGGTACCGGGGGTTCGAATCCCCCCCTCTCCGCCAGTTTGGGTTTTTGACCAAGGGTTAAACAACCTTGCCATATGATTTGATAACGCCGAAAGACCGCAAAGGTTGGCACACATGGCATTTAAAATGATATCGGAGATGCGCTTTGCCTGGCACCGGATGAATCTGCTGGCGGTTTTTTACATCATGGCGCTCGTCGTTTGCGGGCCAACAGGAAATGCGGACGCCGCAAGTTTGACAAATATCATTTTTATTCACCACTCGGTGGGCAACGGACTGATCGAGCAAGGCGCCATGCGGAGCGTCATCACTGCCTATAATAATACACACGGAACTTGTTTCGGCTTCTGGGACCATGGGTATAACCACTCCGGCCTGCGTGATGCGGCTGGCACCATGCTGGATATCAATTACGCCGTGCCGGACGATAACACGGAACCTTCCGGTTATGCCTATCTTTGGACATCCACCCAGGCGGATGCCACTGCCTGCCGTAACCAGATTATGGCTAATCACCAGATAATCGCTTTTAAATCGTGTTACACGGCATCTGCGATCACTGACGCCGATATGCTCGCGGAATACAAGCAGGGCTATCTGGCCATGCAAACCTTTTTTGATCAACACCTGGAAAAATTATTCGTGGTCCTTACGCCCCCACCGCGCCACCGGTTGGATACGACAGCGGCGCAAGCCGCCTTAGCCCGCCAATTTGCCAACTGGCTGAAAAGCGAATCATTCCTGGGAGGCCGGACAAATATCGTCTGCCTGGATCTTTTCGACGCTTTGGCCGATACGGATAATTTTTTGAAATACACCTACGAAGGATCGCACACATCTACAGACTCCCACCCTAATGACTTTGCCAATCAAACAGTCGGCGCACTCCTGGCCAATGCCTTGATCAGCGCGGCCAATACCTACCAGCCCGGCATCGCGCCCGCCGTTCCAATCGCAATGGTTCTGGCTAATGGAGCAAGCGAGCCCTTGACGCTCGCCCACGGCAATAGGCTGGCCATTTCCGTAGCACTCAACGCAGGCGGCTATGCCGGACTGACGAGCGACTGGTGGTTCCTCGCGCAGACCCCGTTAGGTTGGTATTATTATGACTATGCCAATCGGCAAGGCTGGCAGGCAGGCATGGGAACGGCGTTGCAAGGCCCGTTGGGCAACCTGGCGGAATACGAAATTGCCACCTCATCCGAGCTGCCGGCAGGGGCATATGCCTTTTACTTCGGCGTTGATACCGTGCCCGATGGCCAGATCTCATTTAACGCCCTCTATTACTCCGCTTTAACCGTATTAATCCAATGAGCGCCCACAGACCACGGTCAATCCAGACTCACAGACGGGCTTCGATGAATGCTGAACAGATGTAATTTTCGACGCCGGTGCCTGGATCCCAATCCTTGATGAATTCGCGGCTGGCTTCATTAAGCACGATGCGCACATCGGTAAAACCCGCCGCGTGTAACATGGTCTCGAGCGCCTGGACCGTGACACTGCCGGAAATGCAGGCCGCGAGATGCTTGGCGCCTGCCCAGCGGGTGTCCTTGAACGGTTTGATCTGAACCACATCCGAAATGGCCAAGCGTCCGCCGGGACGCAGCACCCGGAACGCCTCGTTGAAAACTTGCTGCTTCTCCGGGGAGAGATTGATCACACAATTCGACATGATCACGTCCACGGAGTTATCGGCCACGGGCAGGTGCTCGATCTCACCCAGTCGAAACTCGACATTCGCCCGCTTCCCGATGTTAGCGCGGGCCTTGACAAGCATTTCCGGCGTCATGTCCACCCCGATTACGCGGCCGGCTGGTCCCACAACCTGAGCGGCGATGAAACAATCCATTCCGGCGCCACTGCCCAGATCAAGTACGGTCTCGCCCGGCTTTAATAGCGCCATGGCCACGGGATTGCCGCAACCAAGCCCTAGGTTGATATTTTCGGGAAGCGCAGCAAGCTGTTCCGCGCTGTAACCGAGCCGCCGCGCCGTTTCGCGCAGGTCCCCTGGCGACACGCTGACTTCGCAACATTTTGATTCACTGGCGGAGCCGCAACACGAAACCTGCCCGCCGGTTTCAGCCACACGACCATAGTGTTGCTGGACCATCCGGCGGGTCTTTTCCGTCTGCTCAATATTCGTATCCATTGAATCCTCCTTATAAAACCGTCCTCAGGCAGTCTGGACAGACCAACGCCGCTTGAACCATAACGCTACGTTTACCAGGCCGATCAATACCGGCACTTCGACCAGCGGCCCGATCACCGCCGCAAAGGCCGCGCCGTGATTAATGCCGAACACACCCACGGCAACCGCGATGGCCAGCTCGAAGTTGTTGCTGGCCGCAGTGAAGGAGAGCGTCGCCGACTTGGTATAATCAGCCCCCACCTTGGCGCTCATCCAGAAACTCAACAGGAACATAACCACAAAATAGATCAACAGCGGCACGGCGATCAGAAGGACATAGCCTGGTTCGCGGATAATTCTCGCGCCCTGCAGTGAGAACATCACCACGATGGTGAACAGCAAAGCGATCAGCGTGAGCGGCGAGATTTTAGGGATGAATCGCGCGTGATACCATTCCTTGCCATTTAGCTTGACCAAAACCAGGCGCGTCAGCATCCCCGCAATCAGCGGGACGCCCAGGTAGATGAACACGCTTTCGGCAACCTGCCTGATGGTGATGTTGACCACGGCACCGGAGAGGCCCAAAAAAGGCGGCAGTTTGGTGATAAAAAACCAGGCGAAAAAACTGTAGAAAAGCACCTGGAAGATCGCGTTGAACGCCACTAATCCGGCGCAATACTCGCAGTTGCCCTTGGCAAGGTCATTCCAGACAATTACCATAGCAATACAACGCGCCAGGCCGATCATAATCAGCCCGATCATAAACTCCGGCTGATTGTGCAGAAAAGCCACCGCCAGAAGGAACATCAGGATCGGACCAACGATCCAGTTCTGTACCAGGCTCAGCCCCAGCACTTTCCAGTCGCGGAATACATCGCCCAGTTCCTCGTATTTCACCTTGGCCAGCGGCGGATACATCATCAGGATCAGGCCGATGGCAATTGGCATGCTCGTTTGGGTCCCGACCGGCCGCAGGGATCCGATCCAGTTGCCGAAGGCCGGAATGGCATATCCCAGCAAGACCCCCACCCCCATCGCGAGAAAAATCCACAGGGTTAAATACCGGTCCAGAAACGACAGCTGGACGGCAATTCTTCTGTTCATAATGTGTACGGTCATTTTATTTTCCGAAGCTTAACCCGACTGTTCCAGGCCGGCGATTAACGGGGGCGCGGCCGGTCCTCATTGGGACCCGGGCCATCCGGCGTTAATGCCGCCAAAACTCTGTTTGCGAATTCCTGCATGGCGACCGTAGCCCCGGTCTGGACCTTATAACCGACTTCTATGGCGGCATTAATCAGCTCGGCATTCAAGCCCAGTTCTTTGGCCTTGGCGACATGATACGTCAAGCAGGGCTGACAGTGCGCGCCGATCGAAGCGCCGATCGCGATTAAGTTTTTAGTCCGCTCGTCAATTTCTTCTTTCATTGCATTCTCCCGTTCAATTCTTACAAAACAGCCTGCGACACAACTTCTCCATATCCTCCCCGCAAATCCTCTTCAATTTTTTGCGATCCTCGACCATCCGGCGGGTATGCGCCATGTCCTTGAATAACGATGGTAACAACTTGCTCGCCAGAGTGGTTTTGAACTCCTTGGGCAGGTGGTAATACATCCAGCGCCCTTCCTTGCGGCTCTCCACCAGGCGCGCGGCGCGCAGGATGGTCAGATGTTTCGAGACCGTGGACGGCGCCAGGCCCAGCAAGGCAATGAGCTGGCAGACGCACAGCTCACCGCTTTTGAGAGCATACAGCAGACGCGTTCTATTCTCATCCGCCAGCGCTTTCAGCACATCCATCACATCGCGCATGCGATCCTCCATCAATTCGTTATGTGGCAAAATATGACAGATAATCCGATCATATCAATGAAAATTAATAACGCGGTCCTGTATAATTCAGCATAAGCCTTCGGCGCTTTTGTATATGACGGGGCCGCGAAAAATGTATGGTTCGTTTGCGCAGAAGATGGTGGACGGCAACCGATCTGACCGTTATTCCGCCGTGATTTTCACCATTACATCCTTGGGCAGGGCCACCCCAGCGGCAACCTGCATGGCCTTGAAGGCGCCCGTAGGCACGGCGCAGGCGGCGCAACAGCCCTTCAGGCTTTCCCGTGCAACGGTAAGGATCACGCCGTTGGCTCCGGCACCGATCTCAGCATAGCCGTCCACCGGCCCCTTGGCCATCAATGCTTCGCCAAACTTGCGTGCCTTTTCACACCCGCTGGCAATTTGAAAAGTCGCATTCTGCGTATCGTCGCTGTCGGCATGGATCCGCGTCTGGAACCCGCAAATACCGGCATCCACTAAAACCAGAGCTTTCATTTGATTCCTTCCTTATCTTGCCGTATAAATTAAATACAGCCCGCCCAGCAGCACGAGCACACCGCAAACCTTTTTCAGAATCACGGCGCCTTTGGATTTCTCGTTCCAGTTCAGGTAGTGCTGCACAACTTCCGTAAACGTTCCAGCCAGTACGATCACCGCACAATGCCCACCCCCATAAAGCAGAAGCAGAAGGATTCCATACGGCAGGTTGGTCGCCGCAAGCTTAAACGTTATGGCAAGCATCGGCGCCATGTAGGCGAAGGTGCAGGGGCCGAGCGCAATGCCGAAAACCAAGCCCAGGATTAACGCGGCCAACATCCCCTTGCGCTTCATGCCGGGCTGGGCCGCCCCAGGCATGGGCAGACGGATCACATCAAGCAGGTAAAGGCCGACAACAAAGAAAATCACGGCAACGAAATAATTCCCGTACCATCCTACATCGCCCAGCATCCGCCCGGCCGCCGCTGTAATTGCCCCGATCACGCCAATGGTGATCAGAATGCCCACCGCGAAAAGAAGTGAAATTGTAAATGCCCGGCGCGTTGTGATCTGCCCTTGCTGGTCAATAAACCCGACGATCAAGGGAATGCTGGCCAAGTGACAGGGGCTGAGCAGGATACTCAGGAGGCCCCATATAAACGCAGCGCTCAAAGCGAGTCCAGCCGACCCTTCAACTGCGTGTGACAGCATTGTGAATAGTTGTTCCATTTGTAATCTTCCCTTATTTCAGATTCACCCCCAGTTCTTTCCACTTAGCCAGGATATCTTCCTTGGCAAAAAAACCTTCATGCCGGAAGAGGTCCTTTCCCTGCGCATCATAAAAAATTTGGGTGGGGATGACCTTAATTCCGTATTGGCCGCCGGCATCCGGGTTTTCCCACACATCAATGAATTGAACATCTATTTGCCCGGCATAAGTTTTTTTCAAATCTTCCAGGATGGGGGCCATCATTTTACAGGGAATGCACTTGGTCGCCCCGAGATCAACCAGCCGTGGCCGTTTCTCAGCCGCCGTTGCAGGATTGGGAACGGCCGTGCCCGCCGCCATTGCCGGCGCGGCACGGGCGGCAACCGGCGGCTTGTCTTGCACAGCGGACGATGTTTGTTTGTTTTTCTTTGCGATCACGATAAACGCCACGGCAGCGATGAGCGCGAAAACGATGGTTATTTTTTTTCCGTTTTTCACAAAAAATCCTTCCGTTTCAACCGCTCCACACCCAGGAAGCGGATATGCGCCTGCCACTTCGGACGCTTGCGCCGCACAGTCACAGGCTAACTGTTGCCAGGCCGCGCTTTGTTCGGTTTGAGCCATTTCATTGCCCCGTCATCTCTCCATTCATAATATTTTCCCGCAAGACATTTCTTTGCGATATTGATGTCTTGGCGGAAGAAATCTACGCCAGTATCTTCTTGATGTCGTCCGCGCTCAACACTTTCCCCGCACTCTTTACCTGGCCATCCACGACCAGCGCCGGCGTGGTCATCACGGCGAACTTCATGATGTCTGTAATTTTATCCACCTTTTCAATTTGCGCCTCGATGCCCAGCGCTTTGACCGCTGCCTCCGCGTTCGCCATCAGCAATTTACACTTCGGGCACCCCGTGCCCAGGATTTGAATTTTCCGCATGGCGTCTTGTCTCCTTCCGATTGTCAATCGACCACTGTTTCATGACATCATCACTCCAAAAACGATTCCTGTCACCGTCGCCATCACTACTACCAGCGCCACATAGGCAATTGTCTTCTTTGGTCCGATGATTGCGTTGATCACCAACATGTTCGGCAGTGATAACGCCGGGCCGGCCAGCAAGAGCGACAGCGCCGGACCTTGACCCATACCGCTGTCCATCAGGCCACGGATAATGGGCACCTCTGTGAGCGTGGCGAAATACATAAAGGCGCCGATAAAGGAGGCGAAGAAGTTGGTCCACACCGGCCAGATCATGCCTAGCCAACCGGGCGCGGCACCCGTGCCGCCAACGACACTATAAAAAACACCCGGATCATCGCCGACCAGGGCCTGAATCCAGCGGTTAGGGATAATGCCCGCGTCTTTGGCTTCCGGCGTGCCGAGGAAAAACCCGGCGGCCAATACGCCGCCCAGCAACAGCGGCGCAATCTGCTTGGCAAATCCCCAGGTCTGGTCGCGCCACTCGGTCATCTCCGATGTGCTGCGGAACGACAGGAGCGCCAACGCAACGGCGCCAACCGTGAATGCCACCGATGGCTTGCCGGGCAATAGCATCGCCGCTAGAATCACGGCCGCCGCCGCCAGCACGACATTCAACAATTTTACACCCAAAAACCGCCACAATGCAAAGCCCAGGACAACCGCAAAACCGGCCGTCAGCCACCATTTTGCCATGAAAAGCGCGTGCCATACGCCCGTGGAATCCGCCGGGCGCGCCCAGTTGGCAAATACCAGGATCGCCGCCATGCTGAAGAAAAAGACCACGTTCTGCCACAAAGGCCGCGGCGGCTTATCGTCCGATTCGATGAACACATCTTGGACCTGCACCGCCTTGACGCGCTCTTCGTTAAGGAAGATCACGTGCATTAATGCGCCAATCACCACGCTGAACACCACGGCACCAATCGCCCGCGCCAGTCCGATCTGGAAGCCGAGCACGCGCGCCGTCAGCACAATGGCCAGAACATTAATGGCCGGGCCGGAATAAAGGAAGGCGATCGCCGGGCCCAGTCCCGCGCCGCGCATATAAATGCCGCCAAAGAGCGGAAGCACCGTGCAGGAACAGACAGCCAGAATGGTCCCCGAGACGGAGGCTACCCCGTATGACAGCAGTTTATTCGCCTTCGGCCCGAAGTAGCGCATGACCGCATTCTGGCTGACAAACACCCCTATGGCGCCGGCAATGAAAAATGCCGGCACCAAGCACAACAAAACATGTTCCTGTGCGTACCATTTAACCAACCGCATGGATTCGATCACGGCGCCCTGAAACCGCGCGGCATCCACCGGCAGGAAGTACGCTGCCAGGAAACCCGCCAGCAACCACAACAGGATCTGGAATTGTTTGTTCATGTCATACGGCCTTAATTGATTTTTTCCTGCGTTGCATGTCCGCGCGAATAATCTCGGCCGCGCATTCGAACGCCTTGAGGATGCACGGGGTCGACAAGTGATAAAAAACCCGCATGCCCGCGCGTCGGTCGGCGATGATCCCCGCCTGCTTCAGAACCGCCAGGTGCCGGGAGATATTGGACTGGTCAATGGCGGCCAGTTCGTTCAGCTCGCACCCGCACCGGTCGCCTTCCATTAGCGCGCTGACAATCAGCACGCGCACCGGGTGGGCCAGCGCTTTCATTATTGCCGATCTGATTTTGGCCTGGGCATAGTTCATGGTTTTGGACTATATGCGCATAAACACATAAGGTCAAACATTAATTTTGTGGGCGCCTGCTTGAAATTGGAAACGCCTGAATTAGGCGACCGATGCCATAACCACGACTCACCGGGAGGGCGGCATCGTTCTAGCGAACGGATGCCGATTTGCCTGCTATCCGTCAACCGGCGGATTATATTGTGGGCAGGCGCAGTGGTGGTTGCATAGAACCGCAAATGATTGGCGGCCGTGGTTGGAGCGCAGGGGGCGCGCTGAACGCGCCGCGGCAGCGCTTAATCCCCGTAATACTTGTGCACCCAGGGAGTGACGAGATCCTCGTCAACCTTGATGATGCCAATTTCGCGCTCGGCGTTTTCCACGGAATCCGAGGCATGCGCCGCATTGACCATGACATCGAGCCCGAACTCGCGGCGCACAGAGCCGGGTTGGGCCTTATTCGGGTCAGTGGCCCCCAGCAGGTTGCGGATTTTCTCCACAGCGCCCACACCGCCATAAACCAGCGCCAGACATTTGCTGGGCCCGTCTTTGGCTATATCCTGCGGCGGGCAGGTCGGAGGGTAGCAGCCGGTCATGAATTTGATGATTTGGTTGAACTGTTCGTCGCCGAAAATCGGCCCCAGTTGATCGGCAAGTAGATTACGGACGGACTCCGGAATGGCAATGCCTAGTTCCGCTTCCAATGCCTTGGCGGCCCGCGCGGAAACTATGTTTTTCATTTTATCATGTAACACCCGGCGCACCGGCCGGTAAAACTCCTCCGCTTGCGCCACACTCATGCGGTGAACTTTTGCGGCGATGATCCGCAGGCCGGAACGTGATAAAAGATCAATGATATTGCCGGGCTTGGCGCTCGGAAACCGAAAGCTGTCCGGCTTGATCAGCACCAGGGTGCGCTGCCAGCCAGGATCGCCGGGACTGTTATCCACCGTGGCCTGTAAAAATCCGCCATCGGAAAGCGCATGTTGGCTCCAAAGCTTAAGCGTGTCGGCAGTCTCCTCCCGGCTTGATCCGATCAACACTGCCGGTTCGAAATAACTGACCTGCTTATTGCCGTCCAACACGTAGTCGCCGAATGTATCCCGGATGGTCTCACCCGCACCCATGGTCACGGGACCGGCCATATCCCTGACCTTGCGAATGGCATCTTCACCCTCCAGCAGAATCATAAGCACGCGCCGGTTTCGACCAGTGGCGGGATCGGGGGCATAGGAACTGCGCACATAGTCGGATAGAAGCCGCCGAACAGCCGGTTTCAGGCTTTTATCCTTATCAACCAAGGCCGCATAGGTTTCGATCAGTTCCTTTCCTGGGGCAAACATGCGGGCCGCCACCAAGTCAAGGCCCGTACGGCTCATGAACCGCCCGATGACACCACCCGTCCGCGACTTTGCAATCGTATATGGATTAATCAACACAAAAGCAAGCTCGGCGGCCATAATGAATCTCCCCTTGAAGAAGTTATCCGTGATCGGTGATCAGTGGTCAGTTAGCGGCAACCGCAATCAATGTTTTAAAATTTAGCATATTGGCGCTTAACCCGGCAAGGACGAAAATAACCCGCTTAGCGCAACTGGGCAGGGGGTGGACGATTATAATTTCGACAAGGAAATGCAATTGAACGACAGACGCCATTTCAATAAAAATTGTAATGAATTATTATATCGAAACCGATATGATAATTATTCTTTTGGGAAAATTCCCATAAAATATCGCGCCTGATTGTCAGGCG
>CAYYBV010000019.1:3049-17037 GCA_964469675.1 uncultured Verrucomicrobiota bacterium | reverse complement strand
GATCTTCTTGGCGTTGTCCCAGGCGCCGCCGGCATTGGCCATGAAGATGGCCTGGAACAGCCCGAAGAACGCGATGGCCACCAGGTAGCCGATAAAGAAATACGAATTAAAAAACGGAAGCGCCAGTGCCAGGCAGAAAATGGCGACAAAAATATTAATCATGCCCTTTTGCGCGTAAATCGTGCAGATTTTGACCACTTCCTTGCTGTCATTGATGGAGGCGGTCTTGCTCTCCAGCTTGATGTGTTCCTTGATGTAGACCACGGCGCGGTAAGCGCCGGTCACGACGGCCTGGGTAGAGGCGCCGGTGAACCAGTAGATAACCGCGCCGCCCATGAGCAGACCCATCATGATTTGCGGTTTTACCAGGCTCAAGTTGCCGATCACATTGCCAAACATGCTGTCCAAGAGCAGGATGATGCCGAAGATCATGGTCGTGGCGCCCACCACTGCCGTGCCGATCAGCACCGGCTTGGCCGTGGCCTTGAAAGTATTGCCCGCGCCATCGTTCTTTTCCAGGCACAGCTTGGCGCGCTCGAAATCGGGCTCAAAGCCGAAATTCCGTTTAATATCTTCTTTGATGTTGGGGCGCGATTCAATCTGGCTCAATTCATAAACCGATTGGGCGTTGTCAGAGACGGGCCCGAAACTGTCCACCGCGATGGTCACCGGGCCCATGCCCAGAAAACCGAAAGCCACCAGACCGAACGCAAAAATCGGCGTGGCAAATGCCAGGTTGACCGGCATGATGGCGAGCAGGTCCGCGTGCAGGGAAAGCAGGTAACTAACCAGCATCAGCACCAAGATCAGGAGCCCTTCCCAGAAAGCTGAGAAATTACCGGCCACAAACCCGGAAAGAATATCCAGCGATGCGCCGCCCTGTTTAGCCGAGATGACCACTTCCTTTACGTGCCGTGAATTCGTGCTGGTGAAGGCCTTGGTAAATTCCGGGATCAGCGCGCCGGCCAGCGTGCCGCAGCTGATGATAACCGAGAGCACCCACCACAGGCTGCCGTAGGTGGTGACCGGCAGAAGCAGGTAGCTGGCCGCGAACGTTACGGCCACGGAAATAATTGATGTAATCCAAATCAACTGGGTCAGAGGTTTTTCAGCATCGAATTCCTGTGCGGCGGCAAATTTGTTTTCGCAAAGCCTGCTGTTGATCCCGTAGGCTACAAGCGAGGTCAGGATCATCAGGATGCGCATGGCAAATATCCAGATGATGAGCGTGCCACACATCACGGGGTTGGCCACCAAGGCCAAAGCCAGGAAAGCGATCAGGGCCACGCCGGTCACGCCGTAGGTTTCGAAGCCGTCGGCCGTCGGGCCAACGCTATCACCGGCATTGTCGCCGGTGCAGTCGGCGATAACGCCCGGGTTTTTGGGGTCATCTTCCGGGAGCTTGAAGACGATCTTCATCAGGTCTGACCCGATTTCGGCGATCTTGGTGAAGATGCCGTCGCAGGTGCTTGGGCAGGAATACCAGGATGCAGATCATAAAAAACAGTTCCACACTCACCAGCAGAAGCCCGACGCTCATGCCGGACTTCATTGGTATGGCCAGGGCCTGCCAGGGTGTGCCGCGCAGGGCGGCGAAGGCCGAGCGCGAATTGGCGCGGGTGTTGATGCGGATACCAAACCAGGCGACGCCGTAGGACCCCAGGATGCCGAGTACCGAGCAGGCCAGGATGAGCAGGATATCCATGGCCGGTTTTTTCTGGAGGGCGCCGAAATAATAAAGCATGCAGGCGCCGACGAGGACCCACAGGATGGCCAGGAGCTTGCCCTGCTGGAACAGGTAGGTTTTGCAGGTTTCCCAGATGGTCTGCGAGACGGAGCTCATGCACTCGTGGACTGGCATGGCCTTTGTTTGAAAGTATTGGACTAGGCCAAAAATGAGGCCAATAACACAAACCACCAGCCCGCCGTAGAGCAGGGTCAGACCGTTGATCGGTGTGCCAAGGATATTAAAGGTAATGACTTGCAGGTCCGGCAGGTTGATGTCCGCCTCACCGGCCAGCGCCGTCGTTCCGCAAGTGCCGATCAGCACGCTCGCCAACCCCAGCGCCCAGCGTGACCAGTTCGTTGAAAATCGCATGATGCCTTTCCTCCCTTTTGCTGCTGCGGTTACCTACCTGGATGCAAAACGCGCCGAATCATAAGGTCCGGCCCTGCCGCTGTCAACCATATTCGGATAATTTCATCGTCCCCATACGAACCAGACTAGCAGGCAGGCGGCCGTCACCGAGATCAGGGTGAATGGGATGCCGATCCGGCTGAACTCCCAGAAACCAACCTTGTAGCCATTTTTTTTGAGCAGGCCCATGGTGACGATGTTGGCCGATGCGCCGATCGGCGTAATGTTGCCGCCGACGCTGGCGCCCAAAAGCAGTGCAAAAAGAAACAGGGTCGGTTCCACGCCCAGCTTGCGCGCTATTAGGATGGTCACCGGCAGCATGGCGGCCAGAAACGGCACGTTATCAATAAAAGCCGAGAGCGCAAGCGACACGACGATCAGGGTGACGTAGCCCAGCAGTAAGTTTCCGCCGATCATCTGTGACATGGCGGTGGCGATGGTCTCGGTCCAGCCGGTTAAAGTCAAGCTGCCCACCAGGACAAATACGCCCACGAGGAAGAAAGTGGTGTCCCAGTCGAGCGCCTTGATGCGGTGCACGAAGGGGCTGCGATGGTAGAGCATGTCCAGGCCGATGCCGATGCCGGCGGCCACCAGGCAAATGATCCCGGCCAAGTAACTGAAATCGGCGTCAAAAAACGAGGACAAGGCCAGGGCACCGACCAGCGCGACCAGCAGGACCGTGGGAAACCAAGTCTTGATTTTTTCCGATAAAGGCAGCTTGATTTTCTGGCGATGCGTCCGGAAGAGCAATGCCAGGTAAACCAGCGAGGCCATGGCGCCCAATTCGACGGCAAAAAAAAGGCTGGGTCGGCCCTTGTAGAAAAAGAAATCCATGAAATTCATCTTGGTGAAACCGGCCAGGAGCATGCTGGGTGGGTCGCCAATCAGGGTGGCCGCACCCTGGAGGTTGGAGGAAACGGCGATGGCGATCAGTAAATTGACTGGGGAAATTTTAAGTTTTTCGGCTAAGGCCAGGGCGATGGGGGCGATGATCATGACTGTAGCCACGTTTTCGACAAAGGCGGAAATGCACCCGCTGAGCAGGCAGATGAACAGAATGGCCGTGCGCGTGTTAGGCGCGCGTTGCACGATGCGCTCGGCCAGGACAGCCGGCATCCGGCTTTCAATGAAAAGGTCGGCCAGCACCAGGGTGCCCACAAAAATACCCATGACGTTCCAGTTGACGGCCTGGAAGACCTGTGCGGGCGTCAAGGTGCCGGTCAATAACACCAGGAGAGCCCCCGCAACAGCCACCCAGGTCCGTCGGCGCGGCAGGATAATAAACAAAGCGTAAGCCGCAATAAAAACAATCAACGCAATCAGCTTGGCATCCATGGGCATGTTTTCCCCGTTCTGTTTTTACGAGCACGTTACTGTATCAGGCAACCGGAAATAATCCACAAGAAATGGAAGTTTGCCGCCACGCGTTTCGAGGCAGATGTGGTTAGCGTCTTGATTTAGGCGCCTGATTTTGCCATACTAACAAAGTTTGATCCGAAATCCAAAAAGGGTTAAGGAGGTAAATAGTTTATGTTTTTCGACCCGATGTATTTTGTCATGTTGTTGCCGGCGTTGGTCATTGCCGGCATCGCTTCGGTTTTCACGCGCTCCACTTTTAATAAATATTCTCATGTGCGCGCCTCCTCCGGGCTGACCGGGGCCGAGGCGGCCGAGCGGATGCTGGCGCGCCAGGGCGTGACCAATGTGCGCGTTGAGCGCGTGAACGGTTTCTTGAGTGATCATTACGATCCCACCTCGCGGAGCCTGCGGCTTTCGCCGGGCGTCTACGATTCAGATTCGCTTTCAGCAATCGGCGTAGCCTGTCATGAGGCGGGCCATGCGCTCCAACACGCCGCGCATTATGCGCCTTTACATTTGCGCACGGCGCTGGTGCCGATGACCCAGATTGGCACGCAGGCTTCTTATATTTTTTTCCTGATTGGCTTGTTTATGCACAGTCCGGCGCTACTTTGGGCGGCGATCGCTCTCTTTGCGATTGCCTTTTTGTTCACGCTGGTGACCCTCCCGGTGGAATGGAACGCGACCGTGCGGGCCAAGGGGTTTATGGTTGCGGCGGGCATTGTCTCGCAGCAGGAAAGAGCTTGCGCCGGGCAGGTGCTGAACGCGGCTTTTATGACCTATGTGGCTGCGGCCATTACGTCGCTGATGACCCTTTTGTATTATCTAATGCGTTCCGGCCTGCTTGGCGGCCGGCGTAATGACTGAAGACGCCACGCTTTATTGTGCACGGGGAATGACCAGTACTTCGGCGTGGGGTATGTCATTTTCCAGATTATGCTTGATGGTGTCGGTTATTTTCTGGATTTCCGCCAGCGGCCGCTGGGGGTCAAAGCCCAGGAATATTTCGATGAAAACATTTTGGCCGGAATAACGGGAACGCACGCCGCCCAAAGCCGTGTAATCGGCAAAAAAACGGACTAATTGTTTGTTAATCAGCGCCTGTAATGGTTCGGCCAGCGAGCGGTCCAGCAGGTCGTGAATGGAATACCGGATGAGTTGCCAGGCACTCCGGCCCATGAATCCCACGGTGATGCAGGAGGCCAGCGGGTCCAGATACAGGGCCCAATGGTAATCCAGCGAAAGGCTGAGCACGAAGGTGCAGAACATGCAGGTGTTGCTGACGGTTTTGACCGCAAAAAGGCGGCATTGGGTATCTACAATCGGCGAAGGCGCGGCGCGCTTGTGCCAGACACTTTTTACCCACAGGATGGCGTTGAGCGTGCCGAAGACCAGCGTGCAGGCAATCCCGAGCCAGACCCCGAAGCCCTGGATGCGCACGAGGTGCAAGAGCCGGTATCCGATCAGCAGCGCCATGATCAGGATGCTGGCCAGCATAAACGCGCCGATGAACAAGCAGGAAATATTTTCTATTTTCCCCAGGCCGTAGTTAAAAACCGCCCGGTTATCCTTGCGGAGCGTGCGCAGGGTCAGCCACGAGAGCGAGATCGAGATGAATTCCAGGAAGGAGTTGAATAAATCCGCCATCTGCACCAGCGAGTTGGAAAAAATAACGGATATAATAATGAGCACTAACCCGAGACCACAGGTAATGACGCCGGTGAAGGCGGTCCGTTCCGTTCGTTCTCTTTCGGTGAGTGCCATGTGGTGCAGGATAATGGGTTAGCCGCCGTTTGACAATCGGAGAAATCGCGGCTTGCGATTGGGCGGCTAAACTTTTTTGGAAAGCTTTCAAATCGTTTTCAGGATGAGTGCCTGAACCGGGGACGGCTTTGGATATTGACGGAAGCCCGCGTGGCAATTGAATTTTTACGGCATGCATAAAATTATTATCGGCCGCACAGCAAGCGGGGTTATATTAGTCCAAGCCGCTTTGCCGCACGATGGGCTTGATCCTCGACTGCGGTCGGCACTCCGCCGGTGGTCGGGCTACGCCCTCCCTTCGTCGGGGATGGACAAACAAGGACGCATGATCTATCATCAATAACAGATTCAGGCTAACTCGCTTGCCGGCTCGCAAGGTGGCCCCGTTTATTTAGGGTAGTCTGTGCCGGATTTGAACGGGGCATTGTGTCCAATCGCAGAATTATATATCACCTGCCATGCCGAATCATCAGCGGCTGGCACGACTAAGGAGGATAATGAGCCGTTATCAAAATAATGGCGCGTCTGTAAACACACCGCGCCTGGGTCTGTGCGCCATGTACCCTGCGCCTGGAATCATCGAGCGCATCGGGCCGGACTGGGATTGGATCTGGATCGATGGCCAGCATGGCCAGCTTGGATACCAGGATATGTTGGCCATGGTCCGTGCCTGTGATCTGATCCAGCGCCCGGCATTTGTGCGTGTGCCCGGACATGATTACGGGGCCATTGGCCTTGCGCTCGATACCGGGGCAAGCGGCCTCATTGTGCCGGTAATCGATACTCCCGATCAGGCCCTGCGGGTCGTTGAAGCGGCCAAATTCCCCCCGCTTGGCCGTCGTTCCTATGGCGGCCGCCGCCCGATTGACCGTCACGGAAGAACCTATTCGGATACGGCCAATAAAGATGTTATGCTTGTGGTGCAAATTGAATCTCCCGAAGCGATTGCCAACGTTGATGCCATTGCGGCGATTCCGGGTGTAGACGCGCTCTTCCTGGGGCCGGACGATGTCCTGCTCCGGCGCAACGTGTCCATGACCGCGCCGCGCAATGCCGCCGTGCTCGGGCCGGACATGCAAGCTGTTATGGCCGCCTGCCGGCAAAACGGCAAGATTGGCTTTACGGTTGGCAGCGGACCTGAAATGCTCGGGCTTTGCGTTAAGCACGGCTTTCAGATGATTGTTTCGGGCGGGGATGTTTCCTTTTTGGCCAATGGCTCCAAACAAGTGGTCGCGGAAGCGCGAAAGATTGTGAACGGATTGATTCCGGCGTAAATTGTGGCATCCGCCCAAATGTCATCTGCGCCTGATTAGCCCGGGTATGGCGACATGATATTTGCTTTTCGGCGGTCGTTGAAAACCTGCATAAGGGGAGAACATGATGCAATCAACGGTTTGGAAGATGGCCGTGATAATCTTGGGGATTGGTCTGGCGGTGGGGTTTGGCGGCATTGCCTGTGGCGCGGAGCCGCCGGCGGCCCCGGCGGAATTGGTTAAAACCGAGTTGTATTTTGGGCGAGACCTGCCGGGTGGTCATAAAATATCACGTCGCGCTTGGGAGGCTTTTATGGACAAAGTGCTGACCAGGCATTTTCCCAAAGGTTTCACGGTCTATGAGGCGTATGGCCAGATGCAACATGCCGATGGTCTTATCGAAAAACAGTCCACCTGGGTGGTGGCCGTTGTGCATTCCAAGGACCCAGCGATCGATCGGGGGATTCGGGAAATAATTGACGCCTTTCGTGCCCAATTCAGCAGGGCCCAAGTGGTGCAAGTGAGCGCCCCGCTGATCTCTGCCCAGTTTTATGCGGATTGAGCGTGGGCGCGCGGGCTGGGGCTGGGGCGTGCCGTCCGGAGTGATGTAAGGCGCAACCGCCATTTTAATGCCCGGTTGATAGGGCGTGCTAAAAATTAGACAGGGTGACCATGAATGTTCGATCGTTTGAAAAGGAAGCGTGCCGTGATAATTTGGCAGAGATCTTTTCCTTTGTGGAACAGGCGTTGAACAGTATGAACATGCCCGCGCCGGATCGTGACAAGATGATGATGGCGTTGGATGAGGCTTTGACCAACGTGGTGCTTTATGCCTATCCTGAAAAGCAGCGGGGCATGGTGGCCGTTAGCATTTACCGCGCCGGTAATAAGGTTACGGCGGAGATCGTGGACCATGGGAAAGAGTTCGATCCTACCGCGCATCCAGCACCCGATACAACCTTGCCGATCGAGCAACGCCCAATCGGCGGCCTGGGCATCCACCTGATGCGCGGCCTTTTGACCAGCCTGCGGTACTATCGTCAACAAGGTGAGAACCATTTGGTTTTGACCATATCGGGAGAGAAAGCTATATGAGTGATGATGTCTTGTTTATAGACGAAACGCGGCAAAACGTCACCCTCGTGCATGTCATGGCCCAGCGGATGTTGGATCCCCGTCAGGCCGATGCTTTATCCGGTCATTTATGCGGATTATTCGACTCCGGCGTGCTGTGCGTCCTGGTGGATATGGGCAGCGTCCAGCGCCTGTCCAGTATCTTTTTCCGTTCATTCATCATAGCCGGCAAGAAGGCCGGTGAGAAAAAAGCCGGGCTGGCCTTCTGTAGTCTTTCGCCCATCATCCAGGAAGGTTTTGCGCTCACCGGTCTCACGGATATCTTCGCGATCTACAAGAACGAAATCGATGCGCTTGCCAAATTGACGCACAAATAGGGCCGCTTTGGTTAAAATACGCTCCGTCCCCTGTGTGGAATCATACGATGGCTTTTTTAACCGCCAGCTCAACTTTTACGTGGATGCGTTCCCGATCGAATCCGGATGCCAGCAAAAGTTTATCATCCGCTAAAGGTGTTTTGCCCGCCGTTCCCGGTTCGCCGGGCGTTCCGCTTATTGGGGTGTCGTGGTGAAGCCTTGATGATGACCGCGTGTCGGGGCGGTATGCCAAAGGCTTTGAGCACCATGCCATTGACAGGTTTGTCGGCCTGGAGTAAAGTGCAATTAAGAGGTCGGATTCTATGCCTGCTTTTTGAGTTTTCCAGCTATGACCACACCTTCCACAACGCGGTTGGCCGATATGCTCACGCGCACGGGGTTGTTTAAAGATGAGCAGGTTACATCCCTGCTGGAGAAGAAAGTCGAGGGGGACACCTCTATTACCCGCCGGGTTATCGATTCCGGTTATGTGCCGGAGGAGGCCTTTCTGACGGCGGTTGGCAAGGTTACGGGATATCCTTTTATCCGTTTGACCGAGGCCAAAATAGAGGCCGCCGTGCTGGCACGCCTGCCGGCCAAGGTTGTTTTCCAGTATAACGTCATCCCTTTGCAGATCGAAAATGCAGTTTTGCGCGTGGCCACCAACGACCCTTTTAATTCCAACCTGGCCGATACCTTGCGGCTGGTTTCCGGCCTGCGGATCCGGCTGAACTTAAGCTTGACTGCGGATATTGCCAAGGCCATTAACAAGTTCTACGGTGTTGGCGCGGATACCATGGAGCGGCTGATCGAGGACAACCGTGCCGAGGTGCCGCCGGAAGACAGTATAACCAAGGTGGATTTGAGCGATCTGGACCAGGAAGCTTCCATCGTCAAGTTCGTCAACCAGGTCATTTGGGAAGCTTACAAGGACCGCGCCACGGACATACATTTTGAGCCCATGGAGGATGAGCTGCGCATTCGCTACCGCGTTGATGGCGTCCTGCATCAGACCTCCATGCCGCCCCAGCTCAAGCGCTTCCAGGCGGCAATTGTCTCACGGATCAAGGTCATGGCCAATATGGATATTGCGGAGAAGCGTTTGCCCCAGGATGGACGCATCGGGCTTGGCATCCACGGCGAGGATCTTGATATCCGCGTATCTACCATTCCGACCGTATATGGCGAAAGCATCAGCTTGCGGCTGCTGACGCGTAAAAGCGGGTTGCTGGGCTTGGAAAGCATTGGCATGAACCCCAAAGATGAGGACATCATCCGCAAGCTTATTTACAAGCCCAATGGCATTCTGCTGGTGACCGGCCCGACCGGCTCGGGCAAGTCCACCACTTTGTATGCCTGCCTGAATACAATCAATTCCATCGAGCAGCGCATCATTACCGTCGAGGATCCGATCGAATATGAGATGAAGGGCATTAATCAGATCAATGTCCGTCCAGAGATCGGGCTGACCTTTGCCGTGGGCCTCAGGCACATCCTGCGGCAGGATCCCGATGTGATCATGGTGGGTGAAATCCGCGATTTTGAAACGGCGGAAATTGCCATCCGTGCCTCATTGACCGGTCACCTGGTGTTCAGCACTCTGCATACCAATGATTCGGCCGGCGCCATTACGCGCCTAATTGACATGGGCGTAGAGCCCTTCCTGGTTTCTTCTTCCGTGGAGGCCATCATTGCCCAGCGCCTTGTGCGAGTTCTGTGTGACCGCTGCAAGCGTCCGCTCAAGCCCGATAGTCCAATGCTGAAATCCGTGGCTTTGGTCAAGGATCTGGTTGGCGCCACGGTGTATGAGGCCGTGGGCTGTGAGCGATGTCGGCGCAGCGGCTACCTTGGCCGGCTTGGTATTTTTGAGAACCTGCTTGTGACGGATGCCATCCGGTCCCTGATTGTGGCCCGCGAATCGGCTAATATAATCAAGCAGCAAGGTCTGCAGCAGGGCATGCAAACCCTGCGGGATGATGGCTGGATCAAGGTCCGCAACGGTACGACAACGATCGAGGAAGTTTTGCGTGTGACGGAGGAAGAAGGCTGATCGGCAGTGTTTGTTATCGCTGGTTTCGGGTTTTGCGGAATTTTTTAAAGTCAGTAAAAAATATTCTTCAAAAGGTGTCGCCGATGCCCGTGTTTATTTATACGGCCCGTACGCGGGCGGGGGAAAAAGTCGCTGGCACTCTGGAAGCCGCCGATCGCCGGGCGGCACTTCTGCACATTGAGCGACTTGGCCAGATGCCGGTCAAGGTTGAAGAAAAGCTTGTTGACCGTCCTGGCGCAGAATTATCCCGGTGGCGCTTGCTCTTCGCGCGCCGTGACCAGCGCCCGCAGATGGGGGCCCGCGATCTGCTCAACTTCACGAGCGAGTTGAGCGACCTGCTGGCCTCCGGCATGAAGCTTGGCAATGCGCTTAATACGCTTTCGCACCGGCGGACCAGCACGGCCAGCGATTTAATCGTGCGCGCTCTGCGGGATGAGATCATTCGTGGCACCAGTCTCTCGGACGCCATGTCCCAGTTCAAGAAGACATTCCCGACCTTGTATGTCAGTCTGATCCGTGCCGGGGAAGCCAGCGGTAACGTGTCGGAAGTCATGGGGCGGATTATCAAGCATTATGAGCGTATCCAGGAGGTCAAGGAAAAGGTTCTCATGGCGCTGGTGTATCCGTGCATCGTGATGGTGGTCGGGATCGGCACACTGATTTTCGCCATGACGTTTGTGATCCCGCGTTTTGCGCTTATTTTCAAGGATATGGGCAGCACGCTGCCGCTGCCCACGCGCATCCTCATCGGGATCAGCTTTGGCCTGATTCATTACGGCTGGTTGATCGCGATCGTCCTGGTTGTGGCGGGGTTCATGTTCCGCCGCTATCTGCGTACGGAAACCGGACGACTCTGGTGGCACGGTTTGCAGTTACGCGTGCCTTTGATCCGGGATATCATAACTTCCAGTGCGTTTGCCCAGTTTGCCCGCACGCTGGGCATGCTGATCGCCAATGGTGTGCCCGTTCTGGACGCGCTGGCCATTGGTGCGCAAACCGTGCAGAATGCGGTGCTGGCCGCCGAAATTAATAATGCCCGTGATCGCGTGACCGACGGCACAACCATCTCGGGGCCGCTGGCGGCCGGCAAGGTGTTTCCGCCCATGCTGACCGACATGCTGGCCATTGGCGAAGAAACCGGTGATATGAGCGGGGCCTTGGCGCATATTGCCCGGCGCTATGAAAGCACCCTGGACCGCAGCGTCAAAATTTTTACCACCGTACTGGAGCCGATCATGATCGTGTTGATCGCGATTATGGTCGGGTTTGTGGCTATCAGTATTCTGCTTGCGGTATTTGACCTGACCAGCGGGTTAAGGGCGTAAAAAGCGTGTTTGGTAATTTAAAAATAGCTTCGCGGTGTAGGGAGTGTTTGCGCGAACGGTAAAGTTGCCGGAGATCTGACTTAAGTAATTAATCACGAAAGGAGTTTTAAAATGAATGCCTTTAAACAACCGGACCCTTGGCCAAGTCGGGACCGTTCGGGGTTCACGCTGATTGAAGTTCTGCTGGTGGTGGTCATCATTGGTATCCTGGCGGCGGTGGTGGTGCCGCGTCTTTCGGGACGCGTGGGACAGTCGCAGGCGTCGGCTGCCAAGAGCAGTATTGCCGCCATCAGTCTGGCTCTGGATCTGTACGAAACCGATAATGGCAATTTCCCGCCTAGCCTGCAATCCTTGCTTACCAAGGGAAGCGAGCCAAACTGGCGCGGGCCTTACCTGAAAAAAGGTGAAATACCGATGGACCCCTGGGGGCATGCATTTGTTTACACGCCCAAGGAGGATGGGTATGAGATCAAGTCTTTCGGGGCCAACGGTGCGGATGGCGGCGGCGACGACATTACGAACTGAAATGCAACCTGCAGGCACATTTCAGGTTGAGGATTGTAATTTTTTGCAAAAAGCATGTCATTCTGCCATAGGCGGATCCGCCTTCGGCGGAAAACATTATTCAGGCGACATGCTTCATTCGGCCTTTACGCTCATCGAGATCCTGCTGGTTGTTGTGGTTATGGGTATTGCCGCCGCGATTGCCATGCCGTCTTTTGTGCGCTCCATCCAAGGCCAGCGCTTGAGCACGGCGGCGCGGACGCTGGCGACCGTCGCGCGTTATGCCCGGAGCATGGCCGTGCTGAAGCAAAGCGACTTGAGCCTGACATTTAACCTGGCCAGCGGTCAGGTTGACTTGGCTTCCCCCAATGCGAGTATGCCTAATTTTGCGCGCACGGTGCATGGCGTCCGTCTGCAGACGGTGACAATCGAAGGCGCCGATCCGGTTACGGAAGGGGTCTGCAGTGTGCCGTTCATGCGCAACGGGGTCTGCATCCCGTTTGCAGTTATCATCATGGATCCTAACGGCAACTATGTGGTCCTGCAGGTGGATGCGCTTGGCAGTGTGAAGTCAAAAGTGTTCGGCGCGCAATAGGCGCGTGGAGCGTGATTAATTGTGAAGAATAATTTAACAGTCAAGTATAAGCGATGCTCAAGTTTTTGCGTTGGTATTTTAAACGCTCTCCGCTCTCCGCCCTACGCTTTACATGGTTCCCGGCGGGCTTTCACGCTGGTCGAAGCCGTATTGGCTTTGGCCATCTTGAGCATCGGGATATTTGTGATTGTCGAGGCCACTGCCCGGTGCCTGGCCGTCATTCGCGTTTCGCGTAATTACCACACGGCCCGCGCGGCACTTGATCGTTACGAGTCCGCCCACCCGGTTTCTACCAATTCGGCGGCGGATGTTTTTGTTCAGGCGGAGGAATGGCCGCCGGGTTTTCGCACTCAGCGGGAATTGGCAGCGGTGGATGGCGAAAAAAAACTGCAAATCGTAAAGACCCGCGTAACCTGGTCGGAATCCGGGCAGGCTTCTGCCGAAGAGGTTGTCAGTTATCTTTATTTCCCAAACGAGGAATAGGTTTTCGGATTATAATAGGTTTTGGTTTTTTGTTCTTGGCCTTTAGTTGATAACCGGGCGCAAATGACTTCTCAAAGAAAAGCGACTATAGACCGAGATCAGAAGCCGCCCCAGGTCGATCGTCTGGCGTCCGTCGTCTGTCTTCCGTCTTCTGCCGCCGCTCCATGTTCCACGCTCCACGCGCCACGTGCTTCAATCGCCTTCACCTTGATCGAGATGCTCGTGGCGGTGGCACTGCTGGCCCTGGCCATGGCTATGACGTTTACAACCTTTTACAGCGTTACAAGGGCCTGGCAGCGCGGCACCGCCATGGCGGACGACCTGGATCACGGCGAGTATGTGATGGAGCAGATCGCCTGCGGACTGCGCTCGTCTTTTTTTCCGCCCTCAAGCTCGTCGTCTGCTTCGACGGGCGCAACCAGCGCCGTTGCGGGTGCCACCAGTAATGTTGCCAATTCCTCGTCGGTCACGCTGGTCTCGGGGGGCGGTTACGGGTTTGTTTTGGAAGATCGGGGCGATGGCGTGGGCGCCCGTGATGTCATCGGCTGGGTCAAAACCGGCACCGCGCTCCTGCGGGCGAATGATCCCCTTTACAAGGGCCTGCACCGGGTGCAGCTTTCCATCGAGGATGGTAGCGATGCCGGATCAGCCGTGGCCGTGCGGGCTTGGCGCCCTTATGCCAATTCGATAACTTTCAACCCCATGGATATCCCGCCTCATTTTATTTCCGGTAAAGTTGTCGGGTTGAATTGTCGGGTGGCCAAAGAAATTACAGACGATCAATGGAATTGGACGGATACCTGGTCTGATGAATCCACCAACTGCCTGCCGCTCGCAGTGGAAGTAACCCTTTATCTTGAACCCTTGGATCGTGACGAGCCGCCTGTCGAAATCCAGCGAACCATTGAGATCCCGGTTGCGCCCCTGTCATGGTCCGGCGTTAAGAAAAAACCATGAAAACAGACGCCAGAGACGAGAGAGCAGCGTTCAGAGGTCAGAGTTTGGCAAACGCTCCTCGCTCCACGCTCTACGCGCCACGTGCCTCCGGTTCGGCGCTCATTGTCGTTTTATGGGTTATTGGGCTCCTT